>NZ_RZTB01000149.1:0-11704 GCF_003997735.1 Mesorhizobium sp. M7A.F.Ca.MR.148.00.0.0
GCCGTAGTCAGCTGATTTGCGCCTAGATCGAGGAATTCGCCACAGTGTTCGTATCCTTTTTCCCGCAGCCGAAGCTCTTCTTCTCTTCGGCCGCCGTCTGGAGCCTTGCGGCGATCCTGTTCTGGTTTTTCGGTGGTGAACAATTGGGCGCGGTTTTGGGATTGCCGCCGGCTGCGGCCGGCGCGCCGCCCATCATCGGCATCGCGATCCTCATGTCGCCGCCGTTTCTATGGTTTTATCTCTATTTCGTGTTCTGCGTGGCCGTCTTCTACGCATTCTGGAGCTGGTATTCGCCGCATCCGTGGCAGCGCTGGTCGATCCTGATGACCGCGGTCATCCTGTTCTTCATCTATTTCAATGTGCAGGTCAGTGTCGCCGTCAACGCCTGGTACGGACCATTCTTCGACTATGTGCAGGGACTGATGTCGGGGACTGGAAAGTCGACCAACAGCGAATTTTATATCGGATTGGCGGATTTTTCGTGGCTCGCGCTGGTCGGCATGAATGTGCAGGTGGTCAATGCCTTCATCGTCAGCCACTGGATTTTCCGCTGGCGCACGGCGATGAACAATTATTTCGTCGAGAATTGGAGCAGGCTACGCCATATCGAGGGTGCCTCGCAGCGTATCCAGGAAGACACGATGCGGTTCTCGCAGATCATGGAAGACCTCGGCTCCAGCTTCGTCCAGTCGATCATGACATTGATCGCATTCCTGCCGGTCATGATCCAGTTGCAGGCCCATATCACTGAGTTGCCGATTATCGGCGCGATCCCGCAGCCATTGGTTGTCGCGGCCCTTGCCTGGTGTCTGTTCGGGACGATCTCGGTCATGGTTGCCGGTCTGAAACTTCCAGGGCTGCAGTTCCGCAACCAGCGTGTCGAAGCCGCCTACCGCAAGGAACTCGTCTACGGCGAGGATCATGCGGACCGCGCCCAGCCGGCCACCACCGCCGAGCTGTTCGAGAATGTTCGTCACAATTATTTCAGGCTGTATTTCCACTACATCTATTTCAACGTCGTCCGTTACACCTACCTGCAGGCCGACAACATTTTCTCGCTGCTGATCCTTGGTCCCTCACTGGTGGCGCACAAGATAACGTTCGGCGCGCTGAACCAGATTTCGAACGCATTCGGCAAGGTGACGGGGTCGCTGCAGTTTCTGCTCACGTCCTGGTCGACCATCGTCGAGCTGCAATCGGTCCACAAGCGCCTGCGTGCCTTCGAAGCGACGCTGCAAGGCGAGCCATTGCCTGAAATCGACCAGCGCTATCTGGCAAGACAGAGCGCCGAGGACCCAGCCTAAAAACCGAGGCTTTGGAAATCGAACCGGGTTGGCGGCTCAGCCGCCGACCGAAGCTTGCTTCTGGGCAGCGTCCTGTCGCGAAACATAATCGCGAAAACTGATGCATTCGACATCGGCTTTGACGCAGACGTCGCCGGCAAAGCGCTCCAGCGCGTTCCAGTAGGCGCCGTCATTCATCAGCGCGAAGTGGAAGCCGAGCTCAAGCGGAATGCGCTTGCCGGCATACTGCTTGTCGAAGGCGGCGCGAAAGGCAGCATAGGTCCGGTTGGCGAACTCGTCCGCCTGGCTTGGCCGCTCGAAGCCGCCGGAATGCCTGACATAGAGATTGTAGTCCATGGCGATCACCGGCCGCGACTTCGGTCCTTCCGGAATCTGCGGCAGCGAAAAGTGCATGATGCCGTTGCTGGCCATCGGTCGGGCAGGGCCCTGCGAGACGCCGCTGGCGTCGAATTGATAGCCGGCCGCCGGCAGCGCTTCATAGAGCGCCTTGCCGGTCGACAGATACGGCGCGCGAAAACCGACCACCGCATGCCGCGCGAAATCGCGCCAGCCCTGTGGTTCGGGTGCAATGCCGTTGATCGCATAGGCGTTCTCGAGAATGTGCTCGAACGAACCGAACTCTTTCAGCCAGTCGGCCTTGCTCCAGTCCTTGCCGTCGAAATGGCCACAGCCATGGCTGGCGATATCGTGGCCTTCATGCGCGGCAAGGCCGATCTGTTCGAGCCGCTCGGTGACTTCCTGCTTCGAGGCGGCAAAGCCGATGTTGGATTTGCCGGCGCCTTTGCCCGGTGCGGTGTATTCCTTGCGTGTCTCCGTTGACAGCAGGAAGACGCAGGAGAGAAAATACGTGAAGTGCGCGCCGGTGCGCTCAGCCAGTGCCCGGCTGCGTTTCCACTGCGAAATGTCGCGGGCACTGTCGAATGAGATGATGACGACTTGTTTCGGCTTTGCCGGCGCCGGTGGATCGGCCAAAGCCCCACCGGCGGCGGCGAGTGCCGCAAGCGAAAACGCAACAACGCGGAACGGACGAAGCATAGGCAATCTGATCTTCACTCGGGGAATGTCTGCAAGCCGGCTATCGCCTAAATGTGGCGTGGGTGCGATTGGCCTTTTCGGCTGCTTGTCCGGGGCAAACATCCGTTTGCCCCGGACAATAGGCGATTTTCCGGTTGAACCCCTTCCATGCCGGCAAAATTTCGCTAAAACGCGGGCTGACAAAGGCCCGACGGGGCAGGAATGGTTTGATTTGATGTCCGACGACAGTTTTATCCGTGAAGTCAATGACGAGATCCGGCGCGAACAGGCGCAGAAGCTGTGGGACCGTTTCGGGCCCGCCCTGATCGTCGTTGCGATCCTCGTGGTGCTCGGCACCGCCGCCTTCGTCGGCTATCGCTATTGGGACGAGACGCGCGCCAACCGCTCGGGCGATGCGTTCTCGCAGGCACTGAAGCTTGCCAATGACGGCAAGAACGATGAGGCGCTGACTGCGCTCGATCAGTTGGAGAAGGATGGCTACGGCGCCTATCCACTGCTCGCCCGTATGCGCGGCGCGACCGTCAAGGCGAACAAGGGCGATGTTCCCGCCGCCGTCAAGGATTTCGACGAAGTCGCCGCCGACACAGCCATTCCCCAAGGCATTCGCGACATGGCGCGCCTGCGGGCAGCGCTGCTGCTCGTCGACCATGGCTCCTTCGCCGACGTGTCCAGCCGTGTCGAGGCACTGACATCCGACACCAACACGCTGCGCCACACGGCGCGCGAGGCGCTCGGCCTTTCCGCCTGGAAGGAAGGCAAGACGCAGGATGCGCTGAAACTGTTCGACCAGATCGCCGCCGATGACGGCGCCCCGCGCAACACCCGCGAGCGCGCAACATTGATGTCCGAGCTGATCCGCGGGTCGGGCAGTGCGTCGTGACCTTCAAAGTCGCCATCATCGGCAGACCTAACGTCGGCAAATCGACTCTTTTCAATCGGCTGGTGGGAAGGAAGCTGGCGCTCGTCGACGACACGCCGGGCGTCACCCGCGACCGTCGCGTCCATGCCGCCAAGCTTTACGACCTGCATTTCGACGTCATCGACACCGCCGGCTTCGAGGACGCGGGCGCCTCGACCTTGCCCGGCCGCATGCGTGCGCAGACCGAGATCGCCATCCGGGAGGCCGACCTGATCTTCTTCACCATCGACGCCAAGTCCGGCCTGTTGCCCGACGACAGGACCTTCGCCGAGATCGTGCGCAAGTCCGGCAAGCCGGTCGTGCTGGTCGCCAACAAGGCCGAGGCCAAGGGCGCCCAGGGCGGCATGCTGGAAGCCTGGGAACTCGGACTTGGCGAGCCGATCCCGGTTTCGGCCGAGCATGGCCAGGGCATGCCCGATTTGCGCGACGCCGTGATCGGCGCGCTCGGCGAAGCGCGCGCCTTCGGCGAAGAAGAAGATGGCGAAGACGAAGGCGAGGTGCTGATCGGCGAGGATATCGCCGATCCGGATGCCGAGCATACCTATGACGACACCAAGCCGATGCGCATTGCCGTCGTCGGCCGTCCCAATGCCGGCAAGTCGACGCTGATCAACGCGCTGATCGGCGAAGAGCGGCTGCTCACCGGACCGGAAGCCGGCATTACCCGTGATTCGATCTCGGTCGACTGGGATTGGCATGGTCGCCGCCTGAAATTGTTCGACACGGCCGGCATGCGCCGCAAGGCCAGGATTCATGAAAAGCTGGAAGTGATGTCGGTGCAGGACGGTCTGCGCGCCATCCGGTTTGCCGAGATCGTCATCATCGTGCTCGACGCCACCATCCCCTTCGAGAAGCAGGATCTGCAGATCGCCGACCTGATCATCAGGGAAGGCCGGGCGCCGGTGATCGCCTTCAACAAATGGGATCTGATCGACCATCCCCAGGAACTTCTGGCCGAACTGCGAGAGAAGACGGAACGGCTTCTTCCCCAGGCGCGCGGCCTCCAGGCCGTACCTGTCTCCGGCGAGACCGGGCGCGGCCTCGACAAGCTGATGGATGCCGTCATCAAGACGCACAAGGTGTGGAACAGCCGCGTCTCGACCGGCAAGCTCAACCGCTGGCTGGAAGGCATCCTGGCACACCACCCGCCGCCTGCCGTGGCCGGACGCCGGCTGAAGGTCAAATACGTCACCCAGGCCAAGACCCGGCCGCCGGGTTTCGTTGTCCAGTGCTCGCGGCCCGATGCGATGCCGCAATCCTATGTCCGCTATCTCTCCAACAGCCTGCGCGAAGCCTTCGACATGCCCGGCGTGCCGATCCGCATCGCGCTGCGCACGTCGGACAATCCGTTCGCCGGCAGGTCGAACAAGCGCAAATAAGCGGTCGGGCTCGAATGAGCCCCTTTGCTCGCGCGAATTCTCCGCAACGTTGGCGGGACAGCACCCCCCTCTGGCCTGCCGGCCATCTCCCCCGCAAGGAGGGAGATCAGCAGTTCGTTCTGACGGCGCCTTTCTTGCAACGTTGAAGATTCGCGAGAGCACTCGCGACATCCAATCTCCCCCCTTTGCGGGGGAGATGTCCGCAGGACAGAGGGGACGGAACGCGACACTGGATACCTTTCCGGCTGTCTAAGCGACCTCCTTCAACCGCTCGTCCCGTGGCAGCGCCTGCAACGCCGCCTGCAACAATATGTCGGCCAGCCGCGCTGCCACCGGATCCAGTTCAGCATCCTTCTGGTGCAGCACCAACGCCATTTTGGGCAATGCCGGCAGCCCGGCGATCTCCGGCGTCATTGCGCTGACGCTGGCCGGCAGGCCGATGTCGGTGCGGATCGTCAGCCCCAGCCCCGCCGCCACGGCTGCCCAGATGCCGCCAAGACTCGGGCTGGAAAAGGCCATCCGCCACGACAGCCCGGCGCGGTCGAGCGTTTCGGTTGCCACCGTGCGCAGAAGGCATGGCGCTTCGAGCGCCACCAGCGGCAGCGGCTCACCGTCGCGCAGGCTGGTCTCGATGCGCTTTGCCGGCCCGATCCAGCGCATCGGCACATCGGCGACATGCTGGCTGTAGGGCAGCGTTTCGCCGCAGTGCCAAGCGAGCGCGATGTCGAGGCTGCCTGACATGACCCTTTCGGCAAGGTCGTGGCTGCGTGCGATCCTGGCTTCGATCTTCACCTTGGGGTGCGCCCGGGCAAATCGGCCGAGCACGTCCGGCAGCACCGCCTCGCCGAAATCTTCCTGCAAGCCGAGCCGTACCCAGCCTTCCAGCTCGACATCGTGGATGGCGGATGCCGCCTCGTCATTCAATTCGATCAGCCGGCGCGCATAGCCGAGCATGGTCTCGCCGGCCTCGGTCAAAGCGAGGCCGCGTCCTGATTTGCGGAAGATCGGCGTCGCCGCCTGTTCTTCCAGTTTCTTCAATTGCGCGCTGATCGCCGACGTCGACCGGCCAAGCCGGTCAGCGGCCTTGGCAAAGCTGCCCAGCTCCATACCGGTGACGAAACTGCGCAGGACGTCGAGGTCGAAAGTTACGCGTCGCATGTCTGAAGTCCCGATTTTCAGGATTGTAAGTTCAAAACTTCCTGATTTTCAGGATGAAATTATGGCGGTAGGGACAGATCGTCAAGGCCGGACCACTGGCCAGCACGGGAAATGAAATCATGTCCGCCATCGTCAATTGCACCGATCGGCAGTCGCCGAAGCTCCTGGAAGATACCGGTTCCGCCGGGAGGGTTTTCAAGCCGGGCCATCGCTGGAAGGTTCTGGGCATCGGCGTTGCCGCCAATGCCGCCTTCTCGGCTACGTTCTCCGGCATCCCGGCGACGGCGGTCGTTCTTCGCCAGGGCTATCATTTGGGCAATGCCGAGCTCGGCCTGGCGCTCGGCCTTCTCGGGCTGGGGGTCGCGCTCAGCGAGCTGCCCTGGGGCCTGCTTACCGATCGCTGGGGCGATCGCCGCGTGCTCCTGATCGGGCTCGGCGCGACGGCGGTGTGGCTCCTGGCCATGGCGATGCTGGTTGTGCCGACAAAGGCCGGTATTCCCGGCGTCACGCTGCTCTCCGCGAGCCTGCTCAGCACCGGACTGCTCGGCGGCAGCGTCAACGGTTCGAGCGGCCGCGCCATCATGGGCTGGTTTCGGGAAAACGAGCGCGGCTTTGCCATGAGCATCAGGCAGACGGCGGTGCCGCTTGGCGGTGGCCTTGGCGCGCTCGTGCTGCCCTCGCTTGCGCTGGCTTTCGGCTTTGGCGCGGTGTTCGGGGTGCTGGCGGGCGCATCCGCTCTGTCTGCCCTGTTCGCCTGGCGCTGGCTGCACGAGCCGCCGACGGCGGGCGAGGGCCATCTCGCTTCGGCTGCGGTCGGACCGGCGCCGCTGCGCAATCGCGATGTCTGGCGTATCGCGACCGCCATCGGCCTGCTCTGCTTTCCGCAGGTGGCCGTGCTCACCTTCGCCTCCGTGTTCCTGCACGATTTCGTTGGGTTGGGAACGGCGGCAATCAGCGCGAGCCTCGCCGCCGTTCAGATCGGCGCCATGGTCATGCGCATCTGGAGCGGCCGCTTCACCGACCGTCACGGCAACCGCCGCCAATTTCTTCGCTTGTGCAGCGCGTTCAGCGCCCTTGCCTTCGCCACGCTTTGGCTGCTGGTCCTGTTCGGCCCAACCGTTCCGGGCGGCCAGCTCATCTGGTTGGCCGTCCTTCCAGTCGTGCTTATTGTCGCAGGCATCTCGGTCTCCGCCTGGCACGGTGTCGCCTACACCGAGCTTGCCACCCTTGCCGGGGCCAGCCATGTCGGGACCGCGCTCAGCCTTGCCAACACCTTTGTTTTCGTAGGCTTCTTCCTGGTGCCGGTGGCCATTCCGGGGCTCTTGCACCTTTGGTCCTGGTCCGGCGTCTGGCTGGCGGCCGCCATCTGCGCGCTGATCGCCCGGCCGATCTTCCTGCGTCCGGCCTGGGTTCGGCCGCAAAACCGCCCGACTTCGGAACCACGACCTGAAGCCGGCTGAGAACAGTCCGATCGAAGCCGTTAACGTCCCATCAAGGTTAATGCATCATTTTGCTCTCCAGTGGGGTCTGTCGCGTTCCTGGAGAGTGTTCCGTGCATCGACGTGTGTTGAAGCGGCTGGTTGCCGCCGCCGGTGAGAGAAGACGTGGCTTTCTGCCCCCGTTCGTCATCGGTCTCGGCATCTGGATCGGCTTTCCGACCATCGTCGCCTATCAGGACATGACGAGCCTTGTCTCCGGCCTCGAAGCGAACACCCGCTGGAATTCCTATGTCGAGAAATCCGTCGCCGGCTCGACCCATGCTGCCGAGATGCCCTTTGTCGATTCTGATGTCACCGGCTCCATCTGCGGATCGGGTGTCCACCTGGCCGGTGTCGGCAACGTGTCGTTTCGCGGCAAGGGCGGCAAGGTCAGCGGCACGCCCGATGAGGACCGCGTCGTGCGCGCCGAGAAGAAAGGGCGCATCGTCCAGATGTCTCCCGTCGCACCGCCGAAGAACTTCAACGCCGGCTCGATCTTCGAGCGCACCTCCTCCTTGCTGCGGCCCAGCATGGACAGCGGCCTGAAAATGGCTTTCGCCAAGCCGCAAATCAAAGGCAAGGAAATCCAGATCGCCGCGGCATTCCATGCGCGCGAGGACAGGAAGCCGGATCCCGGCGTGCCGGCCATGCTGGCAGCGCTGGTCAACAACGACCATCCGGACGTGCTGGCGACCGCGTATGCGCAGTCCGAGCCTGATTATGCCAAGGCATCGCCCTTCGAAGCCCTGCTTCAGGACGAGCAGCCCAATGAGGGCCGCTTCATTCCGCCGATGGCCAAGGGCGATCATTCGTGGATCCAGAACCCGCTGCCCGCCAGTGTCTTCTCCCAGAAGGAGCAGGCATGCCTTGCCAACGGCATCTATTTCGAGGCGAGGAGCGAATCCGTGCGCGGCCAGGCCGCCGTCGCCCAGGTCATCCTCAACCGCGTCCGCAATCCGACCTATCCGAATTCGATCTGCGGCGTCGTCTACCAGAACGACAGCTGGTTCAACCGCTGCCAGTTCTCCTTCGCCTGCGACGGCAGGAAGAAGCGCATCGATAGCCCAGCCGCCTACAAGACCGCCAAGGAGATCGCCATGGCCGTCACTGCCGGCAAGATCTTCATCCCGGAGGTCGGATCGTCGACCCACTACTATGCGCAATATGTCCATCCCGGCTGGGCGCGCACGATGCAGAAGATGACCAAGATCGGCCTGCATATCTTCTATCGGACCTATGGCGGCGGCTGGAGCTGAGTGCGGAGCAGCCGCTGATCTTTGATGTGGCGCGCAGCCGATCAAAGGGCCATTGCGCGGGGGATTCGCGCCATGCATCTTCGTCATCATGGCGGGCACGATGTCGCACCTTTCTAATTCATTGATTTTATTGCCTAAAATACATGGCAATGAACTTCCGCCCGTGGCTTGACGGGCGCAAACCCTCTAACTATGTTGCCGGCGACTTTAGAAGCGGACGGACGGTGATGGTCTGACCGGGCAGGGGGGTTGCGATGGCCGACAAGAATGGGCCAGACGGAACCGGAGAAACCGGCCGCGGCAATCAGCATGAGCCCGACATCCGCGACGACGATCTTGAGCGCCGCCGCCGTGACCTTGAAGCGTCGCTTGCGACAAGGCGGCCGGGCCGGCTCGAGGGGAAAGACGACGCGAAAGCGGGCAGTGTGGCCGGTTACGGTCAGGCGCTCAAACTCTCCAGCGAGTTTATCGCCGGGGTGGTGGTGGGTGCCGGCATCGGCTGGATCATCGACCGTCTGGCGGGGACATCGCCATGGGGTCTGATCGTGTTTCTGCTGCTTGGTTTTGGCGCCGGAGTGCTCAATGTGATGCGTTCCGCCGGCGTTGTGGCGGAATTTGGACAAGGCGATAAATCGCGCCCTGGCCAAGACGACAAGAAATGACCGCGCACCATGTGCGGTAATGGTAACGAGGCCGTACGCGGCATTGACGGGGTTTGAACGTGGCAGCTGACAAGGTCGATCCGATCCACCAGTTCCATATCAACAAGCTGATTCCGATCGACATCGGCGGCTATGACCTGTCTTTCACCAATTCGGCACTGTTCATGGTCGCAACCGTTATCGTTGCGGCTGGATTCCTGTTTCTCACGACGTCGAGCCGCAGCCTGGTTCCCGGGCGGCTTCAGTCGGTCTCCGAGATGGCCTACGAGTTCGTCGGCAACATGTTGCGCGATGCCGCCGGCACACAAGGCATGAAGTTCTTCCCTCTCGTGTTCTCGCTGTTCATGTTCGTGCTCGTCGCCAATCTGCTTGGCCTATTCCCGTATTTCTTCACCGTCACCAGCCACATCATCGTCACCTTCGGCCTTGCCGTGCTGGTGATCGCAACCGTGGTCGTCTACGGCTTCATGAAGCATGGTTTTGGCTTCCTGAAACTGTTCGTGCCGCATGGCGTGCCGGTCTTCCTGCTGCCACTGGTGGTGCTGATCGAAGTGATCTCCTTCGTGTCGCGCCCGGTCAGCCTCTCGGTTCGTCTGTTCGCCAACATGCTCGCCGGCCACATCACGCTGAAGGTGTTTTCCGGCTTCGTGGTCAGCCTGAGCGCGCTCGGCGCGGTCGGCGTCGCCGGCTCGATCCTGCCTCTGGCGATGGCGGTGGCGCTGACGGCACTGGAACTGCTGGTCGCCTTCCTGCAGGCCTACGTCTTTGCCGTGTTGACCTGCATGTATCTCAACGACGCCCTGCACCCCGGGCACTAGGTCCAAAAGTTTCCGGCCCAAGAATTTCCAACATTGGCGCCGGATGGAATCGCAACGGAATTTTAGATCCAAAGGAGTTGAACAAATGGACGCAGAAGCAGCAAAGTACATCGGCGCCGGCATCGCTTGCCTGGGCATGGGTGGTGCGGGCATTGGCCTCGGCAACATCTTCGGCAGCTACCTCGCGGGCGCACTGCGCAACCCGTCGGCTGCCGATGGCCAGTTCGGCCGCCTGATCTTCGGTTTCGCCGTGACCGAAGCTCTGGGCATCTTCTCGCTTCTCATCGCGCTTCTGGCCCTGTTCGGCTGAGCACTCGGGAAGATTGGACAGGCCGGCCGCGCGAGCGGCGGGCCTGAATTTCGGGGATAGTCCATGTTCGTGACATCTGCCTTTGCGCAAGAGTCCGCGCCATCAGCCGATACCAGCCACGCTGCTACGGAAGGCGACACGCATTCCAGCACCGGTGTGCCTGCTGAAGCGCATGGCACGTTTCCGCCATTCGATCCGGCGACGTTCCCGTCGCAGCTTCTGTGGCTGGCGATCACCTTCGGGCTGTTCTATCTCTTCCTGAAGCGGGTTGTGATGCCGCGCGTCGGCGGCATCATCGATGTCCGCAACGATCGCATCACGCAGGATCTCGATCAGGCGGCCAAGTTGAAGGGCGAGGCCGACGCTGCCGTTGCTGCCTACGAGCAGGAACTGGCGGAAGCCAAGACCAAGGCCAACGCGATCGGCCAGCAGGCCAACGACGCGGCCAAGGCCGAGGCCGATACCGCTCGCAAGAAGGTGGAGGCCGCGCTCGACGCCAAGCTTGGCGAAGCCGAGGCCCGCATTTCTTCCATCAAGGCCAATGCCATGAAGGAAGTCGGCAGCATCGCCGAGGACACCGCTTCGGCGATTGTCGAAGCCCTGGTTGGCGGCAAGGCCAGCAAGGCAGAGATCGCGGCCGCGGTCAAATCCGTGGCCCGGTGAGGAGCGCATCATGGACGCCACATCTCTCGCGACGCTCTGGGCCACGGTTGCCCTGGTCATCTTCCTGGGCATTGCCGTCTACATCAAGGTGCCTCGCCTGATCGCCAAGGCGCTCGACGCCCGCGCCGAAAGGATCAGCAACGAGCTCGACGAAGCACGCCGGCTGCGCGAGGAGGCCCAGCAACTGCTTGGCCAGTATCAGCGCAAGCGCAAGGAAGCCGAGCAGGAGGCCGCCGACATCGTCGCCGCCGCCAAGCGCGAAGCCGACTTGCTTGCCGCCGAAGCGCACAAGAAGACCGAGGACTATGTTGTCAGGCGCACCGCGCTTGCCGAGCAGAAGATCGGCCAGGCCGAGCGTGACGCCATCAGCGAAGTCCGCGCCAGCGCCGTCGACATCGCCGTAGAGGCAGCGCGCGCGCTGCTTGCCGGCAAGATCGACGCCAAGGCCGGTGCCGATCTGTTCAAGGCATCGCTCGCGGACGTGAAGTCGAAGCTGAACTAGAGGGTCCCTCTAGCCAATGATCGAAAGCCGCCCGGGCAACCTGGCGGCTTTTTTGTTGTGGGCGGGGATAATCTCCCCCTCGAGGGGGAGATCTCGCCAAAGGCGACAGAGGGGGTCGGCTCGACCGGGCGCGACGTCATTTTGCAGCGCAGATAAGGTCGGCGTTTCACGCGCGGCGACCCCCTCTGGCCTGCCGGCCATCTCCCCCTCGAGGGGGGAG
>NZ_RZTB01000014.1:0-60680 GCF_003997735.1 Mesorhizobium sp. M7A.F.Ca.MR.148.00.0.0
CATCACGCACTATCGCACATTGGTCGTCGGCGCCATCATCTCGCTGGTCATCGCGGCGGCAACCACGCTGGCGTTGCCGCTGGCGGTGCGACGCATGATCGATCATGGTTTCTCGTCGTCCAGCACCACCTTCATTGCCGAATATTTCGCCGCCCTGGTGGCGATGGCCGCCGTGCTGGCGGCCGCATCGGCCGGTCGCTACTATTTCGTCATCACGCTGGGCGAGCGCGTCGTCGCCGACATCCGGCGCGATGTCTTCGCCCATGTGACGACGCTTTCGCCTGCCTTCTTCGACACCGCCCAGTCCGGCGAGATCGTGTCGCGGCTTGCCGCCGACACCACGCAGGTCAAGTCGGCGGTCGGAGCGACGGCCTCGGTGGCGCTGCGCAATGTCATCCTTGGTCTTGGCGCGGTGGGTATGATGGTCATCACCAGTCCGAAATTGTCCGGCCTGGTCATCGCAGCGATACCCGTCATCGTGCTGCCGCTGGTCGCTTTCGGCCGTTCGGTGCGGCGCAAATCACGCCAGGCGCAGGATACGCTTGCCGATGCCACCGCCTATGCCAGCGAGCAGATCGGCGCGGTGCGCACGCTGCAGGCCTTTACCAATGAGAAGCTGGTCACCGGGCATTTCTCGGCCGCGGTGGAAGCTGCTTTCGAGGCGGCACGCTCCTCGATCTTCGCGCGCTCCTTCCTTACCTTCTTCGCCATTTTCACCATCTTCTCGTCCGTCGTGGCGGTGCTGTGGTTCGGCTCGCGCGACGTGCTCGAAGGCTCGATATCGCCAGGCACGCTTGGCCAGTTCCTGCTCTATTCGGTGTTCGCCGCCGGCGCGTTGGGCGCGTTGTCGGAAGTCTGGGGCGAGCTTGCGCAGGCGGCGGGCGCCGCCGAACGGCTGACCGAAATCCTGGCCGAGAAGCCGGCGATCCAGGCTCCCGCCGATCCGAAGCCGCTGCCGGCCGTCGCCAAGGGCGCGATCGCCTTCGACAATGTCTCCTTCTCCTACCCGGCAAGGCCGGACCGTGCCGCCGTGCATGGCTTGAGCTTTCAGGTCATGCCGGGCGAGACGGTGGCGATCGTCGGGCCGTCAGGGGCCGGCAAGAGCACGGTGTTTTCACTGATCCTGCGCTTCTACGATCCCGAAACAGGCAAGATCCTGATCGATGGCGTCGATGTGCGCGAGGCCGATCCCGTTTCGGTCCGCCAGCGCATCGCGATCGTGCCGCAGGACGTCACCATTTTCGCGGCAAGCGCGCGTGACAATATTGGGTTCGGCCGGCCGGGAGCCAGCAAGGCCGAAATCGAGACGGCGGCGAAGGATGCACTTGCCGATGAATTCATCCTCAAGCTCGAGAACGGGTATGACAGCCAGGTCGGTGAGCGCGGCGTGACGCTGTCAGGCGGCCAGCGCCAGCGGGTTGCGATCGCCCGCGCCATCCTGCGCGACGCCCCGATCCTGCTGCTCGACGAGGCCACCTCGGCACTCGACGCCGAAAGCGAGACGCTGGTGCAGACGGCGCTGGAACGGCTGATGCAGGGCCGCACCACGATCGTCATCGCCCACCGCCTGGCAACGGTGCTGAAGGCCGACAGGATCCTGGTCATGGATGGCGGCTCGATCGTCGAGGAAGGCACGCATCAAAGCCTTGTCGCCAAGGGCGGCATCTATGCGCGGCTGGCCAAGCTGCAGTTCGAAACCGGCGCCAGTGCTTTCAGGGGCGCGGCTGAGTAGGCAGAAACATCTGCCGCTGTGCCGGCAGCCGCTATACGGCTCCGTATCGCTGCTTCAGATGGTTCACGAAATAAGTGGCGTTGAGCTTTTCGCCGGTGGCGCGTTCGAGCAGGTCCGGCGTCGACCAGCGTGATCCCTGCGACCAAATCTTTTGGCGGCGCCAGTCGTTGATCGCTTCGAAATTGCCCTTGGCGAGATCGTCATCGGCGGCAGGATGCTCCCGCGTCAGCGCCGCCCATTGCTGTGCCGCCATCATCGCGCCCAGCGTGTAGGAGGGGAAATAGCCGAAGGCGGCCCCTGGCCAATGCACGTCCTGCATCGGTCCGTCGGCGGGGTTGTCGATGGTGGAGAGGCCGAGATAGTCACGCATCTTGGCGTCCCAGGCTTCGGGCAGATCAGCCACCTCCAGCCGACCCGCGACGAGTTCCTGCTCCAGTTCGTAGCGCAGGATGACATGCAGGGGATAGGTCACCTCGTCGGCATCGACACGGATCAGGCCGCGCTCGACGCGATGCACATGCGGCAGGATGTCGTCGAGCGACCAGGCTTCGCCGAGATGCTTTTCGACCACCGGCAGCGCCCAGCGCCAGAAGGCCGGGTTGCGGCCGAGCTGCTTCTCGACGAACAGGCTCTGGCTTTCATGCACGGCCATGCCGCGCGCCTTGCCGAGCGGCCAGTGCGACCATGCCTTCGGCAGGTTCTGCTCGTAGAGCGCATGGCCGGTCTCGTGCAGTACGCCCATCAGCGCCGACAGGAAGTCTGTAGTCTTGTAGCGGGTGGTGATGCGCACGTCGCTCGGCACGCCGCCGCAGAAAGGATGGTGCGACACCGACAGCGATCCGTGCGTCAGGTCGAAGCCGACCGCCGCCATCATGGCAAGGCCGAGCTCGCGCTGCCGGTCGATCGCATAGGTGCCTGAGAGCGGCTTCAGCGGGCGCTTGCGCAGCCGTGCGTCCCGGATAGCCAGCGCCTCAGGCACGAAGCCTTTCAGAAAAGCCTTCAGGTCGGTGAACACAGGCGTGATGTCGGCGGTGCGGTTCCCAGGATCGTATTGCTCCATCAGCGCGTCATAGGGGGCAAGGCCGAGCACATCGGCACGCAGCGCCGCCTCCTCGCGCACCAGCGCCACGACGCCCTCCAGCGCCGGCTGAAAGCCTGCCCAGTCGTTCTTGGCGCGCAGGCCGCGCCACAACTGCTCGCAACGCATGCGCGCGGTCGTCTGGCGTTCGACGAATTCGACCGGCAGGCAGGTCAGGTTGGTGTATTGCCGCCGCAGTTCCGAGACGGCGGCGCGCTGCTCTTCACCCAATGCTTCCTGTTCGGCCGCAGCGATCCAGTCGGCTATCTCCGGCGCCGTTGCCCTGGTGTGATACATGCCGGCCAGTGCCGACATCGCCTCGGCACGCTTCTCGCCGCCGCCGACGGCCATATGCGTGGCCTCATCGGCGCCGAGGATGGCCAGCGCATGCTCGAGCGCTTCGAGCTTGTGGCCGAGGTCATCGAGTTTCTGAAAGGACATGGCGGCTTCCGTGATTGGGGACGGCGCGAAAAGACACCAACGCAAATGCGTTGGCAACCCTCGGATGCCGTCCGGCAGATGCACCTTGCGCAGGCGAGGCCGCGCATGAAATGCTGCCGGCAACACATCAAGGGGGAAAAAAATGACCGGCAACATCCTTGTCGGGCTGGTGGCCTTGATCCATGCCTACATCGTCTATCTGGAGATGGTTCTGTGGGACACGCCGCGCGGACACAAGGCTTTCAACCTGACCCCGGAATTCGCCAGTGCCTCGAAAGTGCTCGCCGCCAATCAGGGGCTCTATAACGGTTTCCTCGCCGCTGGCCTCATCTGGGGGCTTTACCTCGGGGCGGCCGGTTTCCAGGTCAAGGTTTTCTTCCTGCTGTGCGTGGCTGTTGCCGGCCTCTATGGCGCGGCAACGGTTGGCCGCAAAATCCTGTTTATCCAGACCGCGCCGGCGATTGCCGCGCTGATCGCGGTCTGGCTGGGCTGGTAAAAGGACGCCCGCGGGATGGCTCCCGAAAGCGCCAGGTGGTCCCTTCCTCCTGGACCGTTTCAGCCGCTGTGGTCTCAGCCGTTCGGGTAGTTGCCGCCGTCGTCGCCGTCGCCCATCAGGAAACCGCTGCCAGTATCGACCCTCAGGCGCTGGTCGACATTGTCGAGCCGGCGCAGCAGGTCATGATATTGCGCGGCCGGTATCCTGCCGTGATCGGACGCGGCGACTTTCTCTGCCGCCTGACCGATGTGGGCCGTGCGCATTTCCAGGCGTTCCGCCACGGCCGGGGTGATGTTGTTGGCCTGTCTTGCGTCCACGATGCCCTGCCGGACGCCCTGCACCTGTGCGATAAGCGCCTCGACACGCGGGCCAGTCATGTCGGTCGGATCGGCCGCGTCGAGAGCGCCCTTGTGATGGCCCGCGGCATAGGCGCCGGCAAGCGGAACGGCGATGAGGAACGCCGTGAGTGTAGCAGTTCTAAGCGAGGTCTTGAAAGAGCGCATCACGCGTCTCCTCTTGTAGAGGAAGGCGGCGGTTGTCCGCCTGCCTTCCGGCCTTGGGCCGTCCGGTTCCGTCGCGTCGCGATGAGGGGGTTCATCGCCGGCGGTTCTCGGCCCGGTCGGCAAGCTAGGATCGCCCTGCGACAATGTGTAATTAAAAAAAGATAATCTTTTCAGGCCTTGTCGGCCTCTATCTGCGCCCTAGAGTTGAGCCGGCGAACAAGTTCGCGTGATTTTAGATCAACGTTCGGTGAGCTTCAGTTCAATACGGCGGTTCTTATTGCGCGCCTCTTCAGTGTCGGCGGGGTCGAGCGGCTGGAACTCACCGAAACCGGCGGCTACGAGCCGGTTGGCAGGCACGCCGTTTTCGATCAGGAATTTCACCACCGAGGTCGAACGCGCCGTCGACAGCTCCCAATTGTCGCGGTAGCGGCCGGCGCCGGAGAGCGGCTTGTTGTCGGTGTGGCCGTCGACGCGCAGCACCCAGTTGATCTCGGGCGGGATTTCCTTCTGCAACTCGATGATGGCGTCGGCGAGCTTCTTCATCTCGACCTTGCCGGCATCGTTGATCACCTCGGAGCCGGTCGGGAACAGCACTTCCGACTGGAAGACGAAGCGATCGCCGACGATACGGATGTTCTCGCGGTCGGCGAGGATTTCGCGCAAGCGGCCGAAGAAGTCGGAGCGGTAGCGGTTCAACTCCTGCACGCGCTGTGCCAGTGCGACGTTGAGGCGACGGCCGAGGTCGGCGATCTTGGTGTTTGAATCGCGGTCGCGGATTTCGGAGACGTTGAGCGCATCCTCGAGCGCGCCGATCTGCTTGCGCAGTGCCGCGATCTGCTGGTTGAGGATCTCGACCTGGCTCAGCGCCTGCTGGCTGATCTGGCGCTGGCTGTCGAGTTCGCCGCCGAGCGCCGCGGCGCGCTGGTTGGCGGCGTCGCCGGCACCGGCGCCTTGCGCCAGCAACTGTTGGAGCCGGCTCCTTTCCGCTTGCGCGGCTGACAGCGACGCCTGCAGATTGGCCAGTGAATCATCCTTGTCCTGCGCCGTCGAGCGCTCCAGCGCCAGCAACTGGGTCAGCTCGTTGATCTGCGAGTTGAGGCGCGAGAGTGCCGTATCCTTGCCGGAGATTTCGCGTCCCAGCAGGAACTGCGCCAGCACGAAGACCGTGAGCAGGAACATGATGGCCAAAAGCAGCGTCGACAGCGCGTCGACGAAACCCGGCCAGTAGTCGATGCGGCGATCGGTGCGCCGGCCCCTGGCGAGTGCCACTTCAGTGAACTCCGGGCTTCTTCAGGGCATCGGCGATCTTTTCCAGCGTGTTGCGCATCGCCTTCTGCTCGTCGGACTGGGCTTCGACCCAGTCGCGCATGATCTGCTGTTCCGAGCGCATGTTCTTGACCAGGCCGGAAATGCCGTCGGCGAGATTGGCCATGGCGGTGGCGACGCGCGGGTTGGAGCCGCCGCCATTCTCCTGCATCGAGCGCAGCCGTTCCGACAGCACCCGGATCTCGTCGGAGGATTCGGTCTTGGCCGGGTCGGCGACGACGATGTCCGACGACAGGTCGGTCACCGAGGAAAGCCAGTTTTCCAGCTCGGTGTAGAAGCGCGTCTGGGCGCGGCCGGCCTGCAGGTCGAGGAAGCCGAGCACCAGCGAGCCGGAGAGGCCGAACAGCGAGGACGAGAAGGCCGTGCCCATGCCGGCCAGCGGCGCGGAAAGCCCCTGCTTCAGGGAATCGAGCACCGCGGCGGCGTCACCGGTGCCGGGATCGAGCGATTCGATGGTCTCGCGGATCGAGCCGATGGTGTTCAACAGGCCCCAGAAGGTGCCGAGCAGGCCGAGGAACACCAGCAGGCCGACGAGATAGCGCGAGGTGTCGCGGCTTTCGTCGAGGCGCGTGGCGATGGAATCGAGCATGGTGCGCATCGAACTGGTCGAGAAGGCCGTCGCTGAGGAGCGACCGATCATCGCCTTCATCGGAGCCAGCAGCACCGGTTCTGTCGTCTCCGAGCCGGCACGAAAGGAGTTGACCCAGCGCACTTCGCGAAACAGTCGCCCGACCTGGGCGAAGGCCAAAAGGATGCCGACCACCAGCACGCCGACGATCAGGCCATTGAGGCCGGGATTGCTGCCAAAAGCGGTTGAGATCTGTCGGGTGAGGATGGCGGCGATGAAGGCGACGATGACCAGGAAGATCACCATGGTGAGCAAAAAGACCTGCGGGCTCGATAATTTATGCGGGTCGTAGATCAGGACATCAGAACGTCTGCCCATGCCGAAGGATCTGAGAAAAGCCATCCGTGCCCCGTTTCCGATGCCGCCGCCGATCACGTAAACCGCGACTCTAAACGGAATTGTGACCAAATTGAATGGCGCTTGGCAATATTGCCGCGTCGAGAATGTCAGAGGCGATTGATGACCAGACAGTCGACCATGGCGGCCAGATGCAGGCCAGCACCGGTGACGACGAAACCGTGCCACAGCGCGTTGTGGAAGCGCAGCCCCTTCCAGGCGAAGAAGATGACGCCGCAGGAGTAGACGATGCCGCCTGCGACGATCAGCGCTATCGATGTCGTCGGCAGCGTCTGGACAAGCGGCTTGACCAGGATGATGCCGCTCCAGCCGATGGCGAGATAGAAACCGATCGCCAGCCGGTCGAAACGGCCGGGAAAGATCACCTTGATGGCAATGCCCAGCACTGCCGCGGTCCAGACCAGCACGATCATCCAGCGCGCCAGCGGCGAGCCTTCGAGCTGCGCCAGGAAAGGCGTATAGGTCGCGGCGATCAGCAGATAGATCGCGGCGTGGTCGAAACGCCGCAACACCCATTTTGCCGGCGACGACACCGGCCACAGATTGTAGGTCATCGACACCGACAGCGCGGTGAGCAGCGAAACCACATAGAAGGCGGCGGCGATGTATTCGCCCGGTCCGACACGAAACGCCGCCAGCGCCAGCAGTGCCGACCCTGCCGCGATCGCCAGCACGATGCCGATCGCGTGGACGATACCGTCTGCGATCATCTCGGCACGCGAATAGTGCCAGCGTCCGATGAACGGGATATCGGGGTAGGGTTGGTTGTCTCTCACTAAGCCGGGTTCCTGCACCGCGCCCTTCAATTTGGGCGCATGCCGCGCAGTATTTCAAGCTTCCATTGCGGTTTTGCGACTGCGGCGCATCAGCGCGGCGTGGCTGTCAGCGGGAGGAGAGCGGCTTCTTCACGACCTTCAGCAAAGCGCGCTGGATGACCTCGTTGCCGGCGACGACCGAGCCGTTGTCGAGCATGTCCTGGCCGCCATCCATGTCGGAGACGAAGCCGCCCGCCTCGCGGATCAAAAGCAGCCCGGCGGCGATGTCCCAGGCCGACAGGCCGGTTTCCCAGAAGCCATCCATGCGGCCGGCCGCGACATAGGCGAGATCGAGCGATGCGGAGCCGAGGCGGCGGACACCGGAAACCTCTGCCATGACATTGCGCAGTTCGACCAGGAAATTGCCGTGGTGGCCGCGGCCGAGATGCGGCATGCCGCAGCCGATCACGGTGTCGACCAGCTTGATGCGGCCGGCGACGCGCAAGCGGCGGTCGTTCATGAAGGCGCCGCCCCCGCGTTCGCAGGTGTAGAGTTCGTCCATCGCCGGATTGTAGATGACGCCGGCGACGATCTGGCCCTGGCGCTCCAGCGCGATCGAAACGGCAAAGAGCGGAATGCCGTGCAGGAAATTGGTGGTGCCGTCGAGCGGGTCGACGATCCAGCGATGCTGGCCGTCGTCGCCTTCAACCACGCCGCGCTCTTCCATCAGGAAGGAATAGCCGGGCCGAGCCTTGGACAATTCGGCAAAGACGATGTCCTCTGCCTTGCGGTCGGCCTGACTGACATAATCGCCGGGGCCCTTCATCGAGACCTGCAGGTTCTGCACCTCGCCGAAGTCGCGCGACAGCGAGCGGCCGGCCTTCATTGCGGCCTGGACCATGACGTTGAGAAGGGCTGAGCGTGCCATAGTGCTTTTTCCCGGTGCTGCGCTTTAAATTCTGCCTCGATGCATGTCGGTGACCCGGAACCCGGCCACTTTTGGGCGACATGCGTCAGTCGGCGCGGCGCACGTAAGTGATTTCGTTGGTGTCGACGATGATGCGCTCGCCGGCGCCGATGAAGGGCGGCACCAGGACGCGGATGCCGTTCTCCAGGATCGCCGGCTTGTAGGACGATGCCGCCGTCTGACCCTTCACCACCGGGTCGGCCTCGGTGATGGTCAGCGTCACATAGTCGGGCAGCGAAATGCCGATCGGCCGCTCTTCGTAGAGCTGGACCGTCACCATCATGCCGTCCTGCAGGAAGGCGGCGCGATCGCCGACGAAGTCCTTGTTCAATTCGAGCTGCTCGTAGCTCTGGGTGTCCATGAACACCAGTGCGTCTTCCTGCGCGTAAAGGAAGGAAAAATCCTTCAGGTCGAGCCGGATCTGTTCGACGGTCTCGGCCGAGCGGAAGCGCTCGTTGAGCTTGGTGCCGTTGATGAGGTTCTTCAGTTCGACCTGATTGTAGGCGCCGCCCTTGCCGGGCTTGACGGTGTTGGTCCTGACCGCCACCCAAAGCCCGCCATCATGCTCGATGACATAGCCGGGACGGATTTCGTTGCCATTGATCTTGGCCATGATGAGATGATCCGGAATAATGCCAACGGCCACGCCGTCGGTATGGGATGTTCGCTGGGAAAGCGATTTCGGGCTCCCAAGACCACAAATCGCCAGAAGAGGCAAGGGAGCGGGCAGGTCGGTGCCAGGCGAGGGGAGCCGAGGTTACACTTGCGATTACCGCGAGAACCGCCGTCAAGGCAGCCGGTTGGCCTTCTGCAGCGCCTGCTTGGTCTGGTCGTCGTCCAGCCCCTGCAGGAAGTCATCCATCTGTGGGTCGATGAGGCCGGCACGGCGGGCGACGACGTACCAGGCGCCGGCAAGCACAAGGTCCGGATCGGTGCCGATGCCTTGCATATAGAGCTTGGCCAGGCGGTTCTGGGCGGCGACATTGCCGCCCTCCGCCGCCTGCTTCATCCAGCCGAAGGCGGATTTCAGGTCGCGCGCACCGCCGCGGCCTTCGATCATCCAGGCGGCGAGATCGATCTGCGCGGTGTCGTAGTTCTGCCTTGCGGCCTGCGCCAACAGGCGCCTTGCCTGGGCGTCGTCACGTGGCTTGCCACCGACACCGTTGGCGTAGATCTGCGACATTGCATATTGCGCGTCCGCGAGGCCGGTCGCGGCGGCGCGCTCATAGTAGGAAACCGCCTTGGCCATGCCGGCGTCGCCGGGGTCCTGCTGGACCAGCATCTGCGCGAAATTGAATTGCGCCAGCCGGTTGCCGGCTTCGGCGGCGGCCTGCATCAAGGCGTAGGCCTCTTTTCCATCCTTTTTGACATAGCGGCCGTCGAGCAGCATCAGCGCATACTGGAACTGCGATTCCGGCACACCCTGTTCGGCGGCCAGCGCGTACCATTTCGCCGCTTGCGCCGAATTGACCGGTACACCGAGCCCCCGCGACAGGATCTCGGCCACCAAGGTCTGCGCCGCCGGATCGCCGTTTTGCGCCCGGACCAATGCCAGATTGTAAGCTGTCTTGTAGAGACCGCGCTGGAAGGCGCCATAGGCCGCGTCGGCGGGTTTTGCGCCGAAACGGTCGGGATTGACCGTGTCGGCCGACGGCAGCGGCGCGGGCTCGGCCGTGGTGGCGGGCTGCGGCAATGGCTTCTCGATCGGCTTGTCGGTGTGGACGCCGATTTCCGGCTTGGGCTGCGGCAGGGGGATGGTCTCCGCGGCGGCAGCCTGGACCATCAGCACGGCAAGCAGAGCCTGGAGGGGAAGCGTCGCCGAGGACATTTCAGTCCTCGAAGCGCGGCGCGGTCTCGTCGAGCAGCGCGTTGGCGGTGGCGACCGCTGTCCCAGGATCGGTGCCGTCGGCGAACACGGCGCTCGACAGCGCCACGAATTCAGCGCCGGTGGCGCCCACGGCTTCGACCGAGGCGATGTCGGATCCGGCCATGACGATGCAAGGGATCTGGATCATGTCCGCCCACCATGCGCCGAGCGACAGGTTGCGCGGGTGCGGTTCGGGCTTGTTGTCGTAACCGAAGCGGCCGAAGAAGATGTAGTCTGGCCGCGTCTCGCCAAGCTCGAGCGCGTCGTCACGTGTCTTGGCGCCGCCGGTGCCGACCATCATCTTTGCCTGGAAATGCTCGATCGTCTCGGCAAGTTCGGCCTTGGAGACCTCGACATGGATGCCGTCGGCCTGGACGCGGCCGGCTATGCGGGTGTCGCCGGCGATGATGACAGCAACGCCGGCGGCTTGCGCTGCCGGCACGATCTGTTCGGCGAAAGCCTGGAAGGAGGCTTCATCCATGCCGTTCTCGGGCAGGATCAGCGAAGCGACATCGCCGCCATCGAATGCCGCGACAATACGGGCCGCCGGCACGCCGGACGGCGCGATCAGCACGATACGACAGCGATTGGGGGGCGTTGCTTCATTCATGGTTCTTCGGGTCCCGCGTTTCGCCTATGCCGGGCGAAGATGGTTGGATTGCGGCATAGAGCAAAGTGCCCGCTTTGAACAGGCGGGCAGCCGGGATCGCGATGTTTGACCCGCCGGGCATTCGGCGGGGCGCTTCATTTGATCGGGTGCGGGCTCGCCACGGGCGGTTTGCCCTTCCACAGCGTCCAGCCGAGATTCATGCCGGCGGCGGCGATCAGGATGGCGGTGGCGCCGACGACCTGACTCAGATGCAGCCGATGGCCGAAGGCGACGACATCGACCAGAATGGCGACGACGGGATAGATGAAGGACAGCGATCCCTGCAGATGCGTCGGCAGCTTCTGGATGGCGCCGTACATCAGTATGTACATCAGGCCGGTATGGACGATGCCGAGCGTCGCCAGCATGGTCCAGCTCCAGGCATCGGCCGGAAGCTCTGCAAGATTGGCGAAAGGCGCCAGCATGACGACGCCGACGCAGACCTGGATCAGCGCGATGAGGTGCGGCGGCGTACCCTTGAGCTTCTTGGTGACGATGGCGGCGACGGCCCAGAAGAAAGCCGCGCCCAACGCCATGACGATGCCGGTGAAATAATCCGTGCCGATATCGCCGGCATCGGGAGCCGACTGCACGATCAGAACCATGCCGGCGAAGGCGATGGCCAGCCAGGTCAGCTTGGTCAGGGTCAGCCGCTCGGCGAAGAAAAGCGCACCGAAGCCGACCAGCATGAAAGGCTGCGTGTTGTAGACAGCGGTGGCGATCGAGATCGACGCGCGCGAGAATGCGCTGAACAGCAGCAGCCAGTTGACGACGATGGCGACGCCGCCGAGCGCGGCGATGCCGATGATGCGCAGCGACAGCCTGTTGCGCAGCAATCCCAGCCCGGCGCAGATGATGAGCAGCGTCAGCGCACCGAAAGCGCAACGCCAGAACACCACATCCATGATCGGCTGGCCGGACAGGACGACGAACCATCCGATCGTTCCCAGGATGGCCATTGCGGCTGACATTTCGACCGTGCCGCGCACCGTTTCGTTCACAACAAACCTCCATATCGGTTGAGCCGCCATAATCTCATGCTGCCGCGAAGCTTTCCATCTGATTGGAAAGGGTGTATGGCCGGTTGGCCTAATTATATTAGGAGAAAACTCCAAACTATCGGGGAAAGAAAAAGATGCTGGACGATCTCGACCGAAATCTCCTTGAAATCCTGGTCAAGGATGCACGGACCTCGCTGAAGGAACTGGCCGCCCAGGTCGGGCTGTCGTCGCCAAGCGTTTCGGAGCGGCTGCGACGGCTCGAGGAGCGCGGCGTCATCCGGGCGTTCACTGTCGAGATCGATCCGCTGGCGCTCGGTTATACCCTGCAGGCGATCGTGCGCATCCGGCCTTTGCCGGGCAAACTGCACATCGTTCAGAAGCTGATCGAGGAGATTCCCGAATTCGGCGAATGCGACAAGGTGACGGGCGATGACTGTTTCGTCGCCCGACTGTTCGTGCGTTCGATCGGCGATCTCGACGGGATTTTGGACCGTATCGCCGACAAGGCGGAGACAAGCACCGCCATTATCAAGGCGCAGCCGATCCGGCGTCGGCCGCCGCCGCTTGGCGCAACCGCCTCTCGGGATAGGGCAAAGGTCTTGCAGGCCTCCTGAAAAGCCGGTGGCCGGTTGGTTAGTGTGCCGGCCCAAACGAGGCCGGAACCATGGCGCAGAATATATACGATCGTGAGGATTTCTTCGCAGGCTATAGCCAGCTCGGCCGTTCGGTCGCGGGGCTGGAGGGTGCCGCCGAGTGGCCGGCACTGCGCGCCATGCTGCCCGATGTCGGCGGCTTGAGGGTCGTCGATCTCGGCTGCGGCTTCGGCTGGTTCTGCCGCTGGGCCCGCGAGCATGGGGCGGCGCAGGTGCTTGGCCTGGATCTGTCGGAGAAGATGCTTGCCCGGGCAAGGGCCGCCGGCCCCGATGCTGGCATAAGCTATGAGACGGCCGATCTCGATCGGCTCAGCCTGCCGGAAGCCAGCTTCGATCTCGTCTACAGCTCGCTCGCCTTGCACTATGTCGAGGATGTGTCGCGTCTGTTCGGGACCGTGCATCGGGCCTTGGCGCCTGGCGGGCATTTCGTCTTTTCGACGGAACATCCGATCTTCATGGCGCCGACAAAACCCGGCTGGGTGATCGATAGCGAAGGCCGCAAGACGTGGCCTGTCGACCAGTATCTGGTGGAAGGACCGCGCAGCACCGACTGGCTGGCCAAGGGCGTGGTGAAACATCACCGCACCATCGGCACCACCCTCAACGCACTGATCCGGTCCGGCTTCACCATCGGCCATGTCGAGGAATTCCGGCCGACCGATGCGCAAATCACAGCCAAGCCGGAACTGGCGGAAGAGCTCGAGCGGCCGATGTTCCTGCTGGTCTAGGCTCGGCGCTAGGCACTGGCCGGCGTCGGCCGAGTGTGCCGCCGCCACGCTCATATTTGCTGTCGCTCCGCCGGGCATTCTGGGCTATTCAAGCGTCGACCCGCTTTCCCTCCGGACCAGTCCCCCCTCCCATGTCAGGCCTGCTTCTCGATCCGTGGTTCTATGCGGCTGCCATTCCGGCGGTCATTCTGGTCGGCCTGTCCAAGGGCGGCTTTGGCGGCGCCGTCGGTTTCGTCGGCGTGCCGCTGATGGCGCTGACCATGCCGCCGGTGCAGGCGGCGGCCATCCTGCTGCCGATCCTGTGCCTGATGGACATCGTCTCGGTATGGACATGGTGGGGCGTTTATAACAGAAAGATGCTGGTCGACATGATGCCGGGTGCCGTCATCGGCATCGGCCTTGGCTGGCTGACGGCGGCACTGGTGACCGAAGAGGCGGTGCGGCTAATCGTCGGCGCCGTCGCCATCATCTTCGTCCTGCGCTGGCTCTATCTGCAGTTCCGCCATGGCGCCGATCACGCTGCCGCGCCCAACCGCGTCGCCGCCGCGGTCTGGGGCACGGTCGCCGGGTTCACCAGCTTCGTCGCCCATGTCGGCGGCCCGCCCTTCCAGGTCTATGCCTTGCCAATCCGGCTCGATCCGAAGGTTCTGTCGGGCACGGCAGCGATCTTCTTTGCCGCCACCAATGCGCTGAAGCTGGTGCCCTATTTCGCGCTCGGCCAGTTCGACACCGCCAATCTGACGGCATCGGCGGTGCTGATGCCGCTGGCGCCGCTGTCGACCATTGCCGGGGCCTGGCTGGTGCGGCGGATGCGGCCGGAAACCTTCTATCCCTTCACCTATGCAACCGTCGCGGTCGTTGCACTGAAGCTGCTGTGGGATGGCATCGCAGGTCTGATGTAGAAAGGCGGCTGCGCCGCCGCCCGTCATCAGGGTCAGGCAGCGCTCGGCACGAGACGGCGGTTGCCGCCAAAGGCCAGTGTGGCGCCGATCAAGACGGCTAGCACCATCCCGGCAAGGATGCCGATGTCATGCACGGTCGGCTTGAGCACCATGTCGGCAATGATGACCACCATCACGGCATAGTCGAAGCGCGCCGCGCTCATCATACGCTGGCCGATGGCAAGAACCTCTGGTGTGACGCCCTCCTTGGCGATCATTGCGCCCATGCGCTCGCCGGTCGGTTTGAAGATGAACATGCCGATCGAAAAGGTCGTGGCGTAGCCGGCCAGGCCGATGAGGATCCACAGGTCGGAGAAGCCGACCCAGAACCAGCACATGATGAGGCCAAAAATCAGCGTCAGCATCGACATCGGCGCGAAGAACCTGCCGCCCAGCTGACCGCTGGCGCGCATTGCCTGCAGTTTTTCCTCTATGTTGCCCGCCCGCTCGGCAAGCATGCCCAGCAGGAACAGCACGAAGCCGCCTCCGACCCACAGAATGGCGGTAGTGACGTGGAGGAATTTGACGATCGAGTACCAGTCCATGGGTTGCTCCTGCAGTGTTCCGGTCAGGTTGCGGCGGCGCTGATTTGCGCCGGCCGTCAGAGGAGCGGGCGTTTAGCGTGGCGCCTGTTTCGGAACGATGTCGCGAAAAACCCGGATCTGTTTCAGGCAATGAAGAAGCGGCTGAGATAGTGAACGCGCTATCTGATTTCCTGCTAATGTACGAATCGTCGGGAGGGGGTGGGGCGACATCGTCCGGAAACATCGCCGATGCTAACGCGCTAACGCCGGGAGCCCGGTGGCGACAACAATCGCCTGACGATCAACCCATTCCCACAACGGGAAAAGGCAATTCGGGGGACAGACATGCAAGGGGTAGCACGGAATTTCTTCACACTGGCCGTCATCTATTCGCTGTGCGGCATGGCGCTCGGCCTGCACATGTCGATCAGCCAGGATCACGGCCAGATGCCGACTCACGCCCACACAATGGTGGCCGGATGGCTGATGTCGGCGGTCTTCGCCTTCTTCTACCATTTGTTCCCTGCCATCGGGCAAAAGACACTCGCCACCGTTCATTTCTGGCTGACTGCAATCAGCGGCATCGGCCTGCTGATCGGCCTCTACTTCCTGCTTGCCGGCAATGCCGCGATCGAACCACTGGTGGCGGCCTCTTCGATGGGCTTCTACGCAGCCATGCTGCTGTTCGCCTTCATCGCCTTGCCGGCGATCTGGAAGACGGCCTGAGCTGGGACCTGGGGTAAGGTGAGGCTGTGCCGGCGATCTGGAGGGCAGCCTGAGCTAGCCTGACGCAGGAGATGCTGTCCTGTTACGGCACAGTATGGCGGCGTTCGGTCAAAAAAATCCGCGCCGTTAAGGCTTCATTAAGCTTTACAGGTGTTTACTATGTTCATCCAGTGATCTGGATTCTTACCGAGTGGTTGGAGCCACTTTGTTTGACGCCTCCCTGTTAAACTCCTGAGAGCCGCCTTATCCGCGGCTCTTTTTTTGTCTTCATTTCTCTTTTTTGTCCGCATCTCAGCGGGGCCGCCCAATGGCGGCTCGCCGTTAACCTTCTGTTAAACATGTGCTTGCCTTCGCCGGTGACGAAGCGCATTTTCAAGCTTCAGTCAGATAGGGTTCCGGGTGTATCGGCAGGGAGCCGAATCGGCCGGTTGCAAGTGCAGGGGCGTATCAATGAACGAGCCTTCGAAGGGCAGTGCAAAAACCGTCAAGCTGGCGGAGCGCCGGGTGTTCTCGCAATCCTTCAAGCCGCTTTACCAGGAAGGCATGGGCCTGGTCGAACAGGCCGCCGAATATCTCGACGGCAAGGGCCGGGCCGAGGCAAAGAAACTGTCGCGGCTGGGCGCCACGCTCTATGCGGCCGAATCGATGCGGCTGACCACCAGGCTGATGCAGGTTGCGTCCTGGCTGCTTTTGCAGCGCGCCGCCAATTCCGGCGAGATGACCCGCGACCAGGTCGCGTCGGAAAAGTCCAAGGTGCGTCTCGACACCGCTTCCGCCCATGACGAAGCCGCCGGCTGGGCCGAGTTGCCCGAGGATTTCCTCGATCTCGTCACCCGCTCGCTGCGCCTGCAAGCACTGGTGCGCCGCATGGACGAGGAGATCTATGGCTCGGGCGCCTTGGTCGACATGCAACCGATGGCTCGCCGCCTCAATCCAGTTTCCGACCAGATCAGCCTGCTCAACACGGCTTTCGCTCGGGGTTAGACCCCGGTCTGTCTTCTGTTTCCGGTTTGTTCACATTTCGCTGGCATCGCTGTGGGCCGGAGGTAAAGTCGGCAAATGGCGGAAGCGATTCGCATCATCGGTATCGATCCTGGGCTTCGACGCACCGGCTGGGGCATCGTCGAAAGCCTCGGCAATTCGCTGCGCTTCATTGCTTCCGGGACCGTGAAGTCCGAGGATAAGGCGGCGCTGGCAACGCGGCTGTGCCAGCTGCATGACGGGCTCGCCGAAATCCTGCACAGCGCGATGCCGCACGAGGCGGCGGTTGAACAGACCTTCGTCAACAAGGACGCGGTGGCAACGCTGAAGCTCGGCCAGGCGCGCGGCATCGCCATGCTGGTGCCGGCGCGTGCGGGTCTCGTCGTTGCCGAATATGCGCCCAACGCGGTCAAGAAGGCAGTGATCGGCGTCGGCCATGGCGACAAGAAGCAGATCCACATGATGGTCAAGGTGCTGTTGCCGAAAGCCGTCTTCGATACCGAACATGCCGCCGACGCACTGGCCATCGCCATCTGCCACGCGCATCATCGGCAAAGCGTGGCTTACAGGATGGCGCTGGCCGGCTAGCTATGTTCTTGACTTGTTCACGTTGCAGGGATAAGTAATACCGCAGAGGTATTACCATGCGCGTGACCACCAAGGGGCAAGTCACAATCCCCAAGCCGATAAGGGACCGTCTGGGCATCGCCCCGGGCTCCGAGGTGGAGTTCGTGGTCACCGACGAGGGCGTTCGGCTGGTTGCCGTCAACGAGAACCTCTCCCAGGAAGAGAAATTGCGCAGGTTCAGCGATGTCCTCGACCGGATGGAGGGGACGTTGGATCTGGGAGGCATGACCACCGATCAGTACATGGAGTGGTTGAGGGGGCCGCGTGAAGATCTCGACGTTGATTGACACGAATGTCCTGATCGACGTTTGGGGCCCAGCCGGACCGCTGAAAGGATGGTCGGCATCGGCAATCACCTCCTGCCGCCGCGACGGCGCGTTGGTGGTCAACACGATCGTCTGGTCCGAGTTGGCGCCGCTGATTGCGACGGAAACGGCGCTTCGAAAAGCAGTCGACATGCTTGGGATGGATCGCGAACTTGTACCTTGGGACGCGGCATTCCTTGCCGGCGTCGCGCATTCCCGCTATCGCCGGGCCGGTGGCATCAGGGAAAGAACCTTGCCCGATTTCTTAATAGGCGCTCACGCGACCGTCGCTGGACATCGTCTTTTGACCCGCGACGCTGCTCGTTACCGCAGTTACTTCCCGGAGCTAGACATCATCTCTCCTGAGACGCACCCATGAGAGCCCATCTTCCATGAAAGGTCTGGCATGATCGGCAAGCTCAAGGGCACGCTGGACGAGGTCGACGAGGACCATTGCCTCGTGGACATCCATGGCGTCGGCTACGTCGCCTATTGCTCGGCGCGCACGCTGGCGGCGCTGCCTTCGCCCGGCGAAGCGGTGGTGCTGTTCATCGAGACCTATGTGCGCGAGGACATGCTGCGCCTCTACGGCTTCCAGTCGGTGCTGGAACGCGAGTGGTTCCGGCTGCTGATGAACAATGTTCCGGGCGTCGGCGCCAAGGTGGCGCTGGCCATCCTGTCGACGCTGGCGCCGGCGGATCTCGCCAACGCCATTGCGCTGCGCGATATCGCCATGGTTTCGCGCGCGCCCGGCGTCGGCAAGAAAGTGGCCGAGCGCATCGTCACCGAGTTGAAGAACAAGGCGCCGGCCTATGCCGGAACCGCCTCGGGCACCATCGGCCTGAAACAGGAACTCGGCGACGGCGTGGCATCCGCGCCCATCACCGACGCGGTCTCGGCGCTGGTCAATCTCGGCTATTCGCGCGACACCGCCGCCAATGCTGTGGCGGCGGCGCTGAAGACGGCGGGCGAGGATGCCGATGCGCCGAAGCTGATCCGCTTCGGGCTGAAGGAACTGGCGCGGTGAACCGTCGCTTGTTCAGTTCCTTGCCGTGTGCAAGGAAGGCGTCATGAGCCTGTCGCCCCGCCTGATTGCGCCGGAAAAACGCGGCGAGGATGCCGAGCAGACCTTGCGGCCGCAGACGCTCGACGATTTCGTCGGCCAGGCGGCGGTGCGGGCCAATCTCAAAGTGTTCATCGAGGCCGCCAAGGGCCGCAACGAGGCACTCGATCATGTGCTGTTCGTCGGGCCGCCCGGTCTCGGCAAGACGACGCTGGCGCAGATCATGGCGCGCGAACTCGGCGTCAATTTCCGCTCGACCTCGGGTCCCGTCATCGCCAAGGCCGGTGATCTTGCCGCGCTGCTGACCAATCTCGAGGAAGGCGACGTGCTGTTCATCGACGAGATCCATCGGCTGAGCCCGGCGGTGGAGGAGATCCTTTATCCGGCGATGGAGGATTTCCAGCTCGACCTGATCATCGGCGAAGGACCGGCGGCGCGTTCGGTCAAGATCGACCTTGCCCGCTTCACGCTCGTCGCCGCCACCACGCGGCTCGGCCTGCTCACCAATCCACTGCGCGACCGTTTCGGCATTCCGGTACGGCTCAATTTCTACACGGTCCAAGAGCTGGAGCAGATCGTGCGGCGCGGCGCCCGCATCCTGCAAATGCCGCTTGGCGACGACGGTGCGCTGGAGATCGCGCGGCGTGCGCGCGGCACGCCACGCATCGCCGGCCGGCTCTTACGCCGTGTGCGCGATTTCGCCTCGGTGGCCGGCGACGGCCATGTCGACCGCAAGATCGCCGACGAGGCGCTCACCCGGCTGGAGGTCGATGCGCTCGGCCTCGACGCGCTCGACCGGCGGTATCTCAGCATGATAGCGCGCAATTTCGGCGGCGGGCCGGTCGGCATCGAGACGATCGCCGCCGGCTTGTCCGAGCCGCGCGACGCCATCGAGGACATCATCGAGCCCTATCTGATCCAGCAGGGCTTCATCCAGCGCACGCCGCGCGGCCGGATGCTGACGGCCAATGCCTGGCGGCATCTCGGCCTCGACGCGCCGAAGGATCTGGCGCAGCAGCAGATCAACCTGTTCCAGGAAGAGTAATTTTCCGGCGCGCCGCCCGTCGTCTCGGGCATTGGCTCAGCATTGCGTCGGTACGTTTTTTGAATGCACCCGGAATCTTCTCGACCGATCTTGGCTGAGCGATCAATGCGGCCCGCGGATCACGTCCATCACATCCGGTTCGGCCTTGTCGCCGTTGAAGGCGTCGACGATGCCGAAGGCGCCGCCATAACTCCACACCGACCATGAGAAGCCATGTGCTTCGGCACGCCCGATCATGTCCCTGACATAGGCGGCCCGGTACCCGGCGGGCATCACATAGGAATTGCCATATTCCTGGCGGATCATGCCGAACTCGCCCAGCGTGATGTTTTCAGGCCTGACGCCATTGGCACTCGCCCATGCCTCGACCTTTTTGAACGGCGCATCCATGAGGCCCAGCAACTTGTCGGGACTGTCCATGCTGGCGACCTGTTCGTCGAGATAGGCAAGCAGGCCGCTCTGCCGTGTCCACGGGGCCTCGGCCTTGATCCTGGCGCGGATGGTGTCGAGCGTCACGTCGAGCTGTGCCTGCGGCACCGCGGTCAACGGATAGGGCAGGCCGGTTACATAGGGGATGAAGTCGCCGGCCCAGGTCGCTCCCTGATGGGTGAGCAGGAACGGATCGTAGGAATGGAAGGTCCAGATGACGTTGTCGTCAGGGATCGCCTTCGGGTCGATCTTCTCCAGCGAGCTCGCCGCGGAATAGCAGGCGCCGGTCAGCACGAGGGTCAATTTCGTCGCCGAGGATCGCGCCGCGGCGAACAGTTTGCGCTGGCGGTCCGGCCACAGGCTGGTGCCATCACTGTCGCAGTCGACGATCGGTTCGTTCATCGGCTCGAAGGCGACCTGGGTGGGATCTTCGCCGGCCAGCGTGCGGGCCATCTTGCGGACCATCTCGAGATAGGCGTCGAAGGTCCGCGGGTCGTCCATTACTTGCGCCATGCCGATCTTGCGGCTGCCGCCGGCCGGGATCGGGTGCATGTCGACGACCACCTTCAGCCCGGCGCGGTTGATCATGCGCACGGAGTCCAGCACGCTGGCATAGAGATCGTCACGCAAGGCCACGGTCTGGTCGGACAGAAAGGGCGATGGATCGACCGGCATGCGCAGGAAATCGAAGCCGGCGTCCTTCAGTGCCTTGAGGTCGTTCTCCCCAAGGAATTTCCGCCATTCCGGATAGGGCAGGATGGCCTTGGCGTCGCCCCACTGGTCTTCGCCGGGCCATGTGACCCATTGGTCGAGGTTGAGGCCGCGCTTCATCGAGAATGTCGCGGTCTGGCCAGGCAGCGCCAAAGCCATCAGCACGAACAGCGCCGCCGTCAAACTCTTGATCATCGCCGTCAACAGTGCCATCCGATGTTTGTTCCGCGGGAAACTGGTGCCTCGCCGGGGCTGAAAAAGGAAGCGCAATGGGCGATCATGGTGAATCGGCGACGCTGCTGGCCGGGCTTTCCGGCGCTCTGACCGCGTTCGGCCACCGGCTGATGGCGCGGGTCTATTATGCCGACACCGATTTCTCCGGCGTCGTCTACCATGCGCGCTATCTCGAATTCTTCGAACGCGGTCGCTCCGACTATCTCCGGCTGACCGGCGTGCACCACACAGAGCTTGCCGACGGCAAGCATGGCGAAAGAATAGTCTGGGTGGTGCGCCGCATGGAGATCGACTTTCGCGGCCCCGCCCGCATCGATGACATCCTGACGGTCGATACCCGCACCGAGGAGATTTCCGGCGCGCGCATCTTCATGGCGCAGCAACTCAAGCGCGGCGACGAGGTGCTGGTCGAGGCCAAGGTCGAGGCGGCGATCATCGGCGAGAATGGCCGCCCAAGGCGCTTTCCCAGAGAATGGGTGGCGGCATTCATGCCGAGGGTGCGCTGATATTCAGGTGATGCCGGCCTGCAAACAGCAGCTTCCTGCGCTTCCCCGTTCTACCGCATCGCGGTAGAACTGTGCTCACGTACGAAAAGTACGCTCCGCTCCGGTTCTCGGAATCTACCGTTTTCGGCTCGGCCTGACCTGAATCTCAGCACACCCTAGGCGCAGCCATTGAATTGATGGCCTTGCCATTGGGCGTGGCAATGCGCCGCGCCTTATATACTAACCCATCCTTAACCATAACGGTTCATGAAGAGATTGGTGAAGATTGGCGTTATCGAACGCCTTCCTTTCACCAATATTTGCCCCGAAAAGGCCGATAACGGCACAGTTTGGGGTTGTTCCGGTAGCTTCGTGCGAACCGACCACAAGGGATGCCAGGGGCCAGCCGCCAGCTTCGCCCGGAAAATCTTAAGGACGTAACGATGGAAAATATCGCACTCGCCGACCCGGGCGCGCAATTGTCGGTTTGGTCGCTGTTCGTTTCGGCCAGCTGGGTGGTCAAGCTGGTCATGATTGGCCTGCTCTGCGCCTCGGTCTGGACCTGGGCGATCATCGTCGACAAGCTGGTTTCCTATGCCCGCATGCGGCTGGCGCTCAACCGGTTCGAACAGGTGTTCTGGTCGGGGCAGTCGCTGGAGGAGCTCTACCGCACGCTCGCCGACCGCAAGACCACCGGCATGGGCGCCATTTTCGTCGCGGCCATGCGCGAGTGGAAGAAGAGTTTCGAGAAGGGCGCCAAGTCGCCGCTCGGCCTGCAGACCCGCATCGACAAGGCGATGGACCTGGCGCTGACCCGCGAGATGGAAAAGCTGGAAGGCCGCCTCGGTTTCCTCGCCACCACCGGCTCGGCGGCACCTTTCATCGGCCTGTTCGGCACCGTCATCGGCATCATGACCTCGTTCCAGGCGATCGCCGGCTCCAAGAACACCAGTCTCGCCGTGGTTGCGCCCGGCATTGCCGAAGCGCTGCTGGCGACGGCCATCGGCCTGCTGGCCGCCATTCCGGCCGTCATCGCCTACAACAAGTTGTCGTCCGACGCGAGCAAGATAGCCGTGCGCATGGAAGGGTTCTCCGACGAGTTCTCCGCCATACTCTCGCGCCAAATCGATGAAAAAGTGGCCCCCAAGGCCTGAGGAGTAGCAGATGGGTATGTCCATGGGCATGGGAGGACGCGGCGGGCGCGGCCACAGGCGGCGCGGCCGTCACCATGCGCTGATGTCCGAGATCAACGTCACGCCGATGGTCGACGTGATGCTGGTGCTGCTGATCATCTTCATGGTCGCCGCACCGATGCTGACGGTCGGCGTGCCGATCGACCTGCCGGATACGCAGGCCAAGGCGATGAATGCCGACACGCAGCCGATCACCGTCTCGATCAACGCCGCCGGCCAGATCTATCTGCAGGAAACCGAGATCCCGATCGAGGAGCTGGTGGCCAAGCTGCAGGCGATCTCGAAGACCGGCTATGAGGAGCGCATCTTCATCCGCGGCGACAAGTCCACCGACTATGGCACGGCGATGAAGGTAATGGCCCGCATTTCGGCCGCTGGCTACAAGAACATCGGCTTGGTTTCACTGCAGGAACAGGACCAATAGACGCGCGATGAAGACCGGCCTCACCACATCGGTGATCTTGCATACGGCGGCGCTGACCTTCGGCCTGTTCACGCTGACGGCGCCGGCGGCACTTCCGTCGTCCGACGTCGAGTCGGTGGCGGTCGATATCGTGCCCATGGAAGCCATTGCGCAGACGTTGCAGGGCGACAAGAAGGCCGTGATGCATGAAAAGCCGGCACCTGTGCCGACGCAGCGCCCGGACATCGTTCCGGACGCGCAGAAGGTCGGCGAGAACAGCGTCGACACCGACAAGCCGATAACGCCGGAAGCCAAGCCGAAGCCCGTCGACATGACCTCGGCTCCGCCGCCCGCGCCGACCCCGATCGAAAAGCCGAAGCCCGAGGACGTGCCGAAGCCGCAGGAGAAGCCCAAGCCCACCCCGGCAACGGAAGTGGCGCCGGCGCCGACGCCCAAGGAAGAGGTCAAGCCCGAGCCGGTCAAGCAGGCCGACCCCAAGCCGACACCGGCCAAGCCGGCGCCAACCCCGCCACCGCAGGACAAGACTGCTGCCATCGATCCGACGCCCGAGGTCAAGCCCGACGCCGTCGCTGAAGCCATAGCGCAGGAGCCGCCCGCCGAGGCGACGCAGCTGCCGGATTCCGCTCCCGCGCCGGAAGCGCGGCCGAAGCCGCAGCCGGCGCAGGCCGAAAGCGCCAAGGCGCCGGAACGCAAGAACGCCGACAAGCCGGTCAAGGAAGCGTCGTCGAAGCCGAAGTCCGACGACAAGCAATTCAACGCCGACGAGATCTCCGCGCTTCTCGACAAGCAGAAACCATCCGGCGGTGGCGCCAAGCGCTCGACCCAGCAGGCGTCGCTCGGCGGCGACAAGGATCAGGGCCAGAAGCTTTCCAGGTCCGAAATGGGTGCTCTGGAAAGCCAGCTTGGCGGCTGCTGGACCCTTCCCGCGGGCCTTGAAGGTTCCGAGAACTTCGTCGTCGTGGTGCGGTTCAACCTGGATGGCTCCGGCAAGCTGGATGGACGCCCGGCGGTCGAAACGTCGAGCGGAAACCGCCAGTTCGACGAAAGTGCCGTTCGTGCGGTGCAAAAATGCGATGTCACCGGCCTGCAAGTTCCCGCCGGCAAGCAGGACATCTGGGCCGACGTCCGCGTCACCTTCGATCCAAGGGAGATGCTGGGCCTCTAAGGCCCGGGTATCCGAAAATCAGTACGAGAAGCGAGAAGACATGAAATCAATCCTCAAGCCGCTCCTGATGGTCGCAGCAATGGCGATGGGCATGACCGCTGCCAGCACATTGCCGGCGCTGGCGCTGGTCGAGCTCAACGTCAACAAGGGCAATGTCGAGCCGCTGCCGATCGCCATCACGGATTTCCAGGGCGGCGACGCGCTTGGGGCGCAGATTTCGCAGATCGTCACCGCCGATTTGAAGCGTTCGGGTCTGTTCGCTCCGATCGACAAGAGCGCCTTTATCGAGAAGATCACCAACCCCGATGCAGCACCGCGCTTCGACGACTGGAAGGTGATCAACGCGCAGGCGCTGGTCACCGGCAGCGTCAGCAAGGAAGCCGACGGCCGCATCCGCGCCCAGTACCGGTTGTGGGATACTTTTGCCGGCCAGCAGATGGCCGGCGAGCAGTTCTTCGCCAACGACGCCAATCAGCGGCGTGTCGCCCACATTATCGCCGACGCCATCTATGAGCGGCTGACCGGCGAAAAAGGCTATTTCGACACCCGCGTCGTCTTCATCGACGAATCCGGCGCCAAGAATGCGCGCAAGAAGCGCCTCGCGATCATGGACCAGGACGGCGCCAATGTGCGCTATCTCTCGGACGGCAGGTCGATCGTGCTGACGCCGCGTTTCTCGCCGAACCGGCAGGAAATCACCTACATGTCCTATGAAAGCGGCCAGCCGCGGGTCTACCTGCTGCAGATCGAAACGGGGCAGCGCGAACTGGTCGGCAATTTCCCCGGCATGACCTTTGCGCCGCGCTTTTCGCCCGACGGCCAGAAGGTGATCATGAGCCTGCTGCGCGACGACGGCAATTCCAACATCTTCGCCATGGACCTGCGCAGCCGCTCGACGACGAGGCTGACCAACTCGACCGCCATCGACACCTCGCCGTCCTATTCGCCCGATGGCAGCAAGGTGGTGTTCACCTCCGACCGTGGCGGCCGCGCGCAGATCTACGTGATGGGAGCCGACGGCTCGGGCCAGACCCGCATTTCCTTTGGCGACGGCGTCTATTCGACGCCGGTATGGTCGCCGCGCGGCGACCTCATAGCCTTCACCAAGCAGACCGGCGGCGAATTCCAGATCGGCGTCATGAAGACCGACGGCTCGGGCGAGCGCATCCTGTCCTCCGGCTTCCAGCAGGAGGGGCCGACCTGGGCGCCGAATGGCCGCGTGCTGATGTTCTTCCGCGATTCCGCCGGTGGGCCCAAACTGATTTCGGTCGATCTGACCGGACGCAACGAGCAATCGATCCCGACGGCGAACTTCGCTTCCGACCCGGCCTGGTCGCCGCTGCTTGAATAGAGGAATTGAGGAACTGGGGAATTGAAGAACTGAAGAATGGAGAAGGCGGGCGGCTACATTAATCGCGCGAAGGATCTAGAGGTATATAAGCGCGCTTATGTGGTTTCTCTTGACGTCCATAAAGCTCGCTTTCCCGAAAATGGAGCAATACGCACTGGCTGATCAGTTGCGTCGCTCCAGCAAAGGAATCTGCGCCAATTTGGCTGAAGGATTTGCCAAGCAGACTCACTCCAAACCCGAATTCGCGCGGTTCATTTCGATGGCAATGGGGTCATGCAGCGAGGTGGAGACGTGGATTTCCTATGCGTTCGACCTTGGATACATCAGCCAGGCACAACACGACGATTGGCTGCGATCCTATGCCCATATCTACGGCATGCTGATCAATCTGAGAGAAAAGCTGAAGTGAATTCTCTCTTCAGTTCCTCAATTCCCCAACTCTTCAATTCCTCATTTCCATCTCTTTGTCGCGTTTTGGCCGTATTTACGCCTAGGGTCCGCGTGAAATGTGGCTTCAGGCCAAAACGGCTGCGGACGGGCAGCTTAAACCGAAATTTAACCGTGTTTCTTGAATGCCGGTTAACCCAAACGTGGTTACTGGGTGATCAACGAAATCACTCAAATTAGATCACTCGAAATACGAAGGAGAGGCGGCATGGGCCGTATTGCAGCACTTACCAGAAACCCGGTCATGATCGCGCTGGTGGCGATGCTCGCCATCGCAGGTTGCGCCTCGAAGAAGACGCCGAACAACGCGGCCGATCTTGGCCTTAACGGCGCCGGCGCGGCGACGCCCGGATCGGCGCAGGACTTCACCGTCAACATTGGCGACCGCATCTTCTTCGATACGGACTCGACCTCGATCCGTGCCGACGCGCAGACGACGCTCTCGCGCCAGGCGCAGTGGCTGAACCAGTACAAGCAGTATGCCATCGTCGTCGAAGGCCATGCCGACGAACGCGGCACACGTGAATACAATTTGGCGCTCGGCGCCCGCCGCGCCGCCGCCACCCGCGACTTCCTCGTTGCCAAGGGCGTTTCGGCCAGCCGTCTCAAGACCATTTCCTACGGCAAGGAACGTCCGGTCGCGGTGTGCGACGACATCTCCTGCTGGTCGCAGAACCGCCGCGCGGTCACCACGCTTAGCGGCGCTGGCTCCTGAAGCATCATGCAGCCGACCGGCGCGTCAAGAACGGCGGCCGTCTAGCGGTAAGAATGCAACATACCTGTGCGAAAGGCGGCCTTGGGGGCCGCCTTTTTCACATCCGGATGCCCGAAACAAAATTTGGCCGAAGTCTCGGCTCCTGCTATGAGCCGAGGGCGCTTGGCTGGTCCCATGCTGATTGGAAGGCGCGAACAAGCTAACGAAATCACTGCGAGAGGCACATGCATTTGAGATCGGTTCTGAGCGGCACGCTTGCGCTGCTGCTCCTATCAGGCGTCACCGCCCTGGCCAGCGGCACCGGGGCGAGCGGCACGGGGCAATCAACCGACAGCGGCTTTACCTTCCATCTTCCCAGTATCGAATTGCCCAGCCTTTTCGGTCAAAAGAAGAAACCAGACCAGGTTCAGCTGGTGCAATCCGATCCTGCCGCTGTCACCAGCCTGGAAGAGCAGCTGCGGCAGATGAACGGCAAGATCGAGGAACTCAATTTCCAGGTCCTGCAGATGCAGGAGCAGATCCGCAAGCAGCAGGAAGACAATGAATTCCGCTTCCAGCAGCTGGAAGGCGGCGGCACGCAAGGCGGGCAGCCGCCGGCGCAGAAGAAATCGGACGCCACCACCGGCACCGACAACGATGTGGCGGCGGCCCCGGCAATACGGGCGCCGGCCGATGCCGGCGCCGCGCCCGCCAACGATCAATCGGCAGGCGGCAAGACGGTCGAGGATGTCATCGTCGAATCTCCCGACGGCGACCCCGGAAAGGTTATTCCCGGTACGGGAGCGCCGGAAAAGAATTTCGGCACCATCACCGTCGACAAGAACGGCAATGTGATCGATGCCGGCGGCAACACGCAATCGACCGCGCCGGCGCAGGACACCGCGCCAGTCGCCGGGGCGGCGCCCAAGGCCGGAAAATCCGATACGGTGGTCGCGGCGTTGCCCGCCACCAACAACCCGGAAGAGCTTTACCGCAACTCCTACCAGTTCATCCTCTCGGGCGACTACGGCACCGCCGAGCAAGGTTTTCGCGATCACATCGCCCGCTTCCCCAAGGATGCGAAGGCGGCGGACGCGCATTACTGGCTGGGTGAGTCTTTGCTCGGCCAGCAGAAATACCGCGATGCGGCCGAGACGTTCCTTGCCGCCAGCAAGGACTACCCCAAGGCCAAGAAAGCTCCCGACATGTTGCTGAAGCTCGGCGTGTCGCTGGTCGGGCTCAAGCAGCATGACGTTGCCTGCGCCACCTTCAGCGAGGTCGGCAAGCGTTACCCCGATATTTCCAGCGCGCTCAAGGAACGCGTCAAGCAGGAGAAGGCTCTGGCTGCCTGCTGATCCTTGTCCTACATGTCGTTGTCCTGAAACCGGGATCACTTTTGGGCGACATGCATTATGCTCGACACCGAGCCGGACCTTTCGACTAACCCTTTTTCGCATATCGATTTTACCAGCGGCGCTGTTGCGGCCGTGTCCGGCGGCAGCGACTCGACCGCCCTGCTCCTTCTTCTCAGACACCATCTCGACCGTAAGGCGCCGGCAACCAAGCTGCTGGCGGTAACGATCGACCACGGTTTGCGGTCCGGTTCGGCTGCGGAAGCGCAAACAGTGGCGAAGCTGTGCGCCAGACTCGGAATTTCACACCGCATCCTGACATGGTCGGGCCCCAAGCCATCGACCGGCCTGCCCGCCGCCGCTCGCGAGGCGCGCTACCGGCTGCTGGCCGAGGCGGCACAAGCCGAAGGCATCGGCCTGATCCTCACCGGCCATACCGCCGATGACCAGGCAGAGACGGTGCTGATGCGGCAAGCGCGCGAGGAAGGATTGGCGCGGGACGGGGGCCAAGGCCATGCCGAAATGGCAGGCCGGGGACTTGCCGGCATGGCGCCGGCCACCTTGTATGACTGGCGCGAGTGGATCGTTCGGCCGCTTCTCGGGTTGCGGCGCGAGGCGCTGCGCGACGTCCTGCGGCGTGAGAATGTCGGCTGGGCCGACGACCCCACCAATATCGACGCGGCCTTCGAGCGGCCGCGTGTGCGGGCAGCCCTTGCCGACAGCAACGGTGCGCAGCGCATCGACGATGCACTGGCGCTGGCCGCGCATGAGGGCCGCGCGCGCAGTCAACTCGGCCTCGCCGCCGCAAGTTTGATCGGCGATTTCGCGACCCGGCTGTCCTGCGGGCTCATTCGTCTTGATCCGCTCTTGCTGAACACAGGCGACGAGCGAGCGGCCGTCTATGCGTTGCGTATCCTGCTGGCCATGACCGGCGGAATTGCCTTCCTGCCGGATCAGGCCCGCAGCGAGGCTCTGTTCGGTCGGCTGAGGGCTGGATTTCTTTGCGCCACATTGTCGCGGACGGTTGTCGATTCCCGGCGCTCCGGCATCTTCCTGCGCCGCGAGGCGCGCGGCCTGCCCGCCGCCGCAACCCTTACTGGCAGCACCCTGTGGGATGGCCGCCGGCGCATCACATTGAACGACAGCAGCAGCGCATTGTTGATTGCCCCGCTAGGCATGGCAGCGGCGAAGCGGCTGGCGACGGGCCAAGGAAAAGCCCCGCCGAGCCTGATGCGCGCCGCGCTCGCGGCCGAACCGGCGTTGTGGCACGCCGGGGAATGCCTTGGTTTGCCTGGATATGGACTGAAGTCTGCGATGATGGAAGTGCGGCCGGTCGTTACCCCGTTTGCCCGCTTCCTGCCGTCCTTCGACCTGGCGCCGGCGCAGGCCGTCGCCGGGCTGATTGGCGCGGCCCCGGTCCCGCCCTTGCCTTTCAGCGGCCGTAGTGCCGGCTGATGGTTGCGCGAAAGCTTAACCCAGACGTGCTGTTATGCTTGGCAAGGGGAGGTGCTCTCCCTATGTTAGGCGCAAGTTTCCTCTCATGACGCGTGTCCGCCCCGCGGACGCCAACGGGACAATTGATGAATCCGAACTATCGCAACCTCGCGCTCTGGGCGATCATAGCGGTCCTGCTCATAGCCCTGTTCAATCTGTTCCAGACGCCGCAGACGCGAGGGGCTTCCAGCGATGTGCCTTATTCGCAGTTCCTGCAGGATGTCGCGGCGGGCCGGGTCAAGACTGTGACCATCGCGGGCGCCCGCATCAGCGGCACCTACACCGACAATGCCAGCGGCTTCCAGACCTATTCGCCCGGCGATCCTTCGCTGGTCTCGCGGCTGCAGGACAAGAACGTCACCATCAATGCGCGGCCTGAAACAGACGGTTCCAATTCGCTGTTCGGCTATTTGATCTCTTGGCTGCCGATGATCCTAATCCTCGGCGTCTGGATATTCTTCATGCGCCAGATGCAGTCCGGCTCCGGCCGCGCGATGGGCTTTGGCAAGTCGAAGGCCAAGTTGCTCACCGAAGCCCATGGTCGCGTCACCTTCCAGGACGTTGCCGGCGTCGACGAAGCCAAGGAAGATCTGGAGGAGATTGTCGAGTTCCTGCGCGATCCGCAGAAATTCCAGCGGCTCGGCGGCAAGATTCCGCGCGGCGTGCTGCTCGTCGGCCCTCCGGGAACCGGCAAGACGCTGCTCGCCCGCTCGGTTGCCGGCGAAGCCAATGTGCCGTTCTTCACCATTTCCGGTTCTGACTTCGTCGAGATGTTCGTAGGCGTTGGTGCAAGCCGCGTCCGCGATATGTTCGACCAGGCCAAGAAAAACGCACCCTGCATCATCTTCATCGACGAAATCGACGCTGTCGGCCGTCATCGCGGCGCCGGCCTCGGCGGTGGCAACGACGAACGCGAGCAGACGCTGAACCAGCTGCTGGTCGAGATGGACGGCTTCGAATCCAACGAAAGCATCATCCTGATCGCCGCCACCAACCGGCCCGACGTGCTTGACCCCGCCCTGCTCAGGCCAGGCCGCTTCGACCGCCAGGTCGTGGTGCCGAACCCTGACATCGTCGGCCGCGAGAAGATCCTCAAGGTGCATGTGCGCAATGTGCCGCTGGCGCCCAATGTCGACCTCAAGGTGATCGCGCGCGGTACGCCGGGCTTTTCCGGCGCCGACCTGATGAACCTCGTCAACGAATCCGCGCTGATGGCGGCACGGCGCAACAAGCGCCTCGTCACCATGGCCGAATTCGAGGACGCCAAGGACAAGATCATGATGGGCGCCGAGCGCCGCTCGTCGGCCATGACCCAGGCCGAGAAGGAGCTGACCGCCTACCATGAGGCCGGCCACGCCATTCTCGCGCTCAACGTGCCATCGGCCGATCCGCTGCACAAGGCCACGATCATTCCACGCGGTCGCGCGCTCGGCATGGTCATGCAGTTGCCCGAAGGCGACCGCTATTCGATGAGCTACAAATACATGATCTCGCGTCTCGCCATCATGATGGGCGGCCGCGTCGCCGAGGAGTTCAAGTTCGGCAAGGAGAACATCACCTCCGGAGCCTCTTCGGATATCGAGCAGGCGACCAAGCTGGCCCGCGCCATGGTCACGCGCTGGGGCTTTTCCGACAAGCTCGGCCATGTCGCCTATGGCGACAACCAGGAAGAAGTGTTCCTCGGCCATTCGGTGGCGCGCACGCAGAACGTCTCGGAAGAAACGGCGCAGATCATCGACGCCGAAGTGCGCCGCCTGATCGACGAGGCCTATTCGTCGGCGAAGACCATCCTGACCAAGAAGAAGAAGGAATGGATCGCGCTGGCGCAGGGCCTGCTGGAATACGAGACGCTGTCCGGCGAGGAGATCAAGCAGTTGATCGCCGGCCACAAGCCCGCGCGCGACCTCGGCGACGACACGCCGCCCAGCCGTGGCTCGGCCGTGCCGAAGTCCGGCGGCCGGCGAAAGAAGGGTCCTGAGCCCGAAGGCGGCATGGAACCGCAGCCATCGAGCTGAGCTTGACCACTGATTTCATCGAACGCCGCGGCTTGCTCCGCGGCGTTTTTTGTTTTTGGCGTTGGGGAGGAGTTGTCCGCGACCTCGCATCTGCGACGGTGACGATTGGCGAAGGCCAAGGTGATAGCTAATCTCCCCGCAAGGGGGGAGATTGGCAACGTCGCCGCTGGCGTGTCCTCGAAGGCAACAAAAAGGCCCGCGAACCCTGCGGTTCGCAGGCCTTCTCTTCTTCAGATGTCTTGTCGCTCAGCTCTTCAGCTTGGCATTGCACAGGCTGTAATAACCGCCGCCCTTCTGGATCCAGCGAAGGCCGTTCAACGTGCCCGCGTCCTTGTTGCCATGGTAGCCCTGCAGACAGGTCTTCATGCGCGCCTTCGCGGGCTTTTCGGTCTTGAACTCGGCGGCCAGCGTGGTCGGGAATGTCACGCCCGCGGGCACTACAGTGGGGGCGACCGCCGCGCTGGTTTCCTTTTTCGTCTGCGGCTCGGTTTTGACCGTATCCTCGCTGACACTGTCCGCTGCTGGTGTCGCGCACTTCTCCTTGCGAAAAGCCGTCCAGTCCATGCCGTTCAGAGTGCCGCCTTCCTTGGCTGTTCGATAGGTCTCGCCGCATTCCTTCATCGTCAGTGCGCTTGCGGGGGCGACGCTCCAAACGATAAATACGGTCGCAGCCAATACCGCCAATCTCAAACTGTGCATAAGACCCTCCTGGTTGATAATAAGTTTGACGCCTTTTTGTATACGGTTTGTTCTTTATATGTTCAACCGGAATCTTTACGGACTACCGATGAGCTTGGCGGGGGGCAGTGCAGGCGAATTGATGATGCCGGCAGCCCGGCGACATGCAGATGCGAGCAAGGCAGTGTGCGTCTTCGCGCAACAACAAAGGCCCGCGCATCTTGCGATGCGCGGGCCTTTGTTTGGAGACTATGGCTAAGCGATCAGCCCTTCAGCTTGGCGTTGCACAGGCTGTAGAAGCCGCCGCCCTTCTGGATCCACTTCAGGCCGCCGAGCGCGTTGGCGTCCTTGAGGACATAGTACTGGTCGAGGCAGGTGTGCATGCGGCCCTTTCCGGGGGTCTCGCTGGCATATTTCGCCGAGATCGCGGACGGGAACTTGACGCCCTTGGGCGCAGCCGTCGTCGGCTTCGCCGGCTCCTTGGTGTAGCTGGCCTCGTCGGCGGCCGGCACCGTGTCGTCATCCGATGCGCCGGCGCCGCATTCGGTCTTGCGGAAGTCGTTCCACTTCATGCCCTTCAGCGTGTTGGCCGTCTTGGCGGCCTGATACTTGGTGCTGCATTCGGCCATGCTCAGACCCTTGCCGTCGGCGGGGGCCGCGGCAGCCTTGGTGGTTGCCGGCTTGGCGGCGGCAGCGGCGGATGCACCGGCGGCGCATTCGGACTTGCGGAAGTCGTTCCACTTCATGCCGTTCAGCGTGCCGGCAGCCTTCGCCGCCTGGTATTTGGTGCTGCATTCCTTCGCCGTCAGGCCCTTGGCCGTGCTGTCGTCCGCAGCGGCGGCAGCCTTGGCCGGCTTCGTCTCGGCAGCCTTCGTGGTATCGGCCGGCTTGGCGTCGGTCGTCGCGGCGGCGTCGGTGCCGCACTGAGCCTTGCGGAACTGGTTCCAGGTCGCGCCGGCGAGTGTCCCCGCATCCTTGGCGGCGTTGTATTTCGTGCTGCACTCGGCCATCGTCAGTGCGTTGGCTGGCGCGGCCAGGAACAAGGTCGCGACGGCGAGGCCGGTCAAAGTGGCAAGTCGGTGGATGAGCATAGCGTTTCTCCGTTGCAGCAGCCCATGATACGTCCCTGCAGATCAATATCGCTCAACGGGCGGTTGCGCCAGATGCTAAGTGGCGTATATATCGCCGAAAACCGGTTTCTCCCGATAAGGTGATGAAATCGTTGTCCGTTGTCTGGTTCAGAGCAGGATTTTCCTGGTGCATCCGCGCTGAAAGGCTCGCATGACTTGTATATTGCAACATGGCAGTCTGGGCATGTCAGGTTGCGGCCACGTGTGTGCAGTGCACAACAATGGTTTTCTAAGGATTGGTAACGTACAATCACACAATGTGATCATAGCGCCCTGGCCAATTGTGGCATGACGTGCCGGGGAAGAAACTTCGAGGAAGCTGACTAGCATGGCAGGGAATTATTTCGGCACGGACGGCATTCGCGGACGCGCCAACAAGTTTCCGATGACGGCTGAAATCGCTATGCGGGTCGGCATGGCCGCCGGCCTTTCCTTCCAGCGCGGCAGCCATCGACATCGTGTCGTGCTCGGCAAGGACACCAGGCTTTCCGGCTATATGATCGAGAATGCCATGGTCGCCGGTCTTTGTGCCGCCGGCATGGACGTGTTCCTGCTCGGCCCGATCCCGACGCCGGCTGTCGCCATGCTGGTGCGTTCGCTGCGCGCCGATATCGGCGTCATGATCTCGGCCTCGCACAACCCCTATTACGACAACGGCATCAAGCTGTTCGGACCCGACGGCTACAAGCTCTCCGACGAAATCGAGGAGCGCATCGAGAGCATGCTCGACAAGGATATCGAACTGGCGCTCGCCGATTCCGACGGGCTTGGCCGCGCCAAGCGCGTCGACGGGGTGCATGACCGCTACATCGAATTCGCCAAGCGCACCTTGCCGCGCTCGATGTCGCTCGCTGGCTTGAGGATCGTTGTCGATTGCGCCAATGGCGCGGCCTACAAGGTGGCGCCCGAGGCGCTGTGGGAACTGGGCGCCGAAGTCGTCGCCATCAATGTCGAGCCCAACGGCTTCAACATCAACAAGGAATGCGGCTCGACCCATCCGGCCGGCCTGCAAAAGAAGGTGCACGAAGTGCGCGCCGACATCGGCATCGCGCTCGACGGCGACGCCGATCGCGTCGTCATCGTCGATGAAAACGGCGCGATCGTCGATGGTGACCAGATCATGGCGCTGATCGCCGAATCCTGGCACCAGAGCGGGCGGCTTGCCGGCGGCGGCGTCGTTTCGACGGTGATGTCCAATCTCGGCCTCGAGCGCTTCCTCGGCGACATGAAGCTGCAATTGCACCGCACCAAGGTTGGCGACCGTTATGTCGTCGAGCATATGCGTGCCCATGGCTTGAATGTCGGCGGCGAACAGTCGGGTCATATCGTGCTGTCCGACTTTTCGACGACCGGCGACGGCCTGGTCTCGGCGCTGCAGGTGCTCGCCTGCATCAAGCGGCAGGGGCGGCCGGTCAGCGAACTGTCGAAGAAATTCGAACCCGTGCCGCAACTCCTGAAGAACGTCCACATTTCCGGCGGCAAGCCGCTTGAGGAGGCGCCGGTCAAGGCCGCCATCGAAGACGCCCGCAACCGCCTCGGCAAGACCGGACGGCTGGTTATCCGGCCATCAGGGACAGAGCCGCTGATCCGCGTGATGGCCGAAGGCGACGACCCGCAACTGGTCGAGTCCGTGGTCAATGGCATAGTGGACATCATCTCGGAAACGCGCAGCGCCGCTTGATCCCAGCGCGTCCAGCAGGACGTGGATCTGACAACCAGGCGCGCCGCGCTCCCTTAACCGGTCCAAGGCCCGCCCCTCGGCGGGCTTTTTCTTGTCAGCCGCCACTTTGTTCGGTGTCCGTAAATCTCGCGCCTATCCCTAGAAGTTTCGAGATTCGTGGTTAAGCAACAGGGTTAAACGCCTTTTAACCTTTGCAATTCATTATCCACGACTGAAAGCCAATCGCATTTCGGGCGGGTTCGCCGTTCCGAGCTTCTCAGGGGTGACAAGCATGTTCAAGACAGCAAGAAAGGCCCTGCTCGCCTTCCTGTTCGCAGGGTTGGCAGGGCCGTTGTTCGCGGCCGATCTGCCGGAACCGATGGTTGAAGAGGCTCCGCCTCAGGCCATCTACGAGCAGCCGGTCGAGGTCGGCGGCTGGTATATCCGCGGCGATATCGATTATCACAAGTCGACCGTGCGCGGCATCGACTATATGACCTACACCGTCGATCCCTGTAACTGTACGGTCACGCCCGGCACCAGAAGTTTCGATTTCGGCAAGCTCAAGGGCGGTTTCTCGCTCGGTGCCGGCGTTGGTTACAAGATCAACGACCACTTCCGGACCGACCTGACGGCCGACTATTGGTTCAAGTCGAACTTCAACGGCGGCACCTCGGACATCAACGGTACTTCGACCGAAGTATCGAAGATGAGCGCCTTGCTGTTGCTTGCCAACGCCTATGTCGATCTCGGCACCTACCATGGCATCACGCCTTACGTTGGCGCCGGCATCGGCGGCGCCCGCGTCAAGTGGGATGATGTCTACGACCCGAACACCACCGAGTTCAATCCCGGCAGATCAAGCTGGCGTTTCGCCTACGGTCTGATGGCCGGCGCTTCGTACTGCCTGACCGACAAGATCATTCTCGATGCCGGCTACCGCTTCTCCCATATCCAGGGGGGCCGCATGTTCGACTGGAACATCACCAGCTCCGGTCCCGGCTTCGATCGTGGCATCAACACACATGAAGTGCGCGGTGGCCTGCGTTACCAGTTCGGTGGCAACAATGGTTGCGCCGCGCCGGTCGTTGCCTACCAGCCCGAACCCGAGCCGATCTACACCAAGTAACAGCATCGACATTACTTGCATTCTTCACAAACCGCCCGGCCTCAGCCGGGCGGTTTTTCGTTGGGCCGCCTGGAATCGACAGGGGAAATGAATTCGCTAACGCTCTGTTAGCCTTAACCGGCACTTAACCACTATGGTTAACAATGCTCCTTGAAACGATGGCTGACGCTGCGATTGCGGGCTGCCAAATTCGGGAGTCAGGGACCATGAAACTTACATCGCGTATGGCGCTGGCGCTCGGTGCACTGGCCTTCCTGCCGCTGACGCCGGTGCACGCGGCCGACTACCATCCGCCGATCTATGTCGACCAGGCGCCCGACTACGTCCCGGTCGAGGTCGGTTCCGGCTGGTATCTGCGCGGCGACGTCTCCTATCTGGCGCAGAAGAGCTTCGACAATCATGATTTCGCCACCGAAACCGCAGCCTTCAGCGACAAGGAAGATCCGATCTTTGCCAGCATCGGCTTCGGCTACCATTTCAACGACTATCTGCGCGCCGACCTCAATCTCGGCTATCTGCCCGGCAACGAGATCGGCGTCGGCTATGACGATTCAGCGACTGCCGCAGAGCCGACCGTGGCGTCGGCATCCCTTAAGAACTACGCCTTGTCGGGCATACTCAACGGCTATGTCGATCTTGGCACCTATGTCGGCATCACACCCTATCTCGGCGCCGGTATCGGCATCGTCCGCAGCAAGCGCACCCTGTCGGCAAGCTATTTCACCGACAATGGCGACGACACGGACGATTTTGCTGTAAGTGACAGCAAGACCCAGTACTCGCTGGCCTACACGCTGAATGCGGGCCTCGCCTATCAGGTATCGAAGAACGTTTCCGTCGACCTGGGCTATCAGTATTTCTCCGCCCCGGACGCCGAATATGTAGCCGCCGAGAGCCTAGATTCCTATCCGATCCGCAAGGGGATCAGCAATCATCAGGTCAAGCTTGGGCTGCGCTACGATCTTTGGTAGTAGGTACGGCATGCACGAAAACGCAGACGGCGGATCTTTCGGGGTCCGCCGTTTGCGTTTGAAGTCACGACATCCTGATCAGGGATCGCCGGTATCCCGGCAGCGACAAAAACTTTCCTCTTGACGCCCGAAGTCTGAACGCATATCGCCGTCCGTGGGCCACCCCTCCCCAACGAGGGGCCACTATCTGGAAGGATAGACCACGATGACGACGCATACGAAGCCCGGACTCCGTCCGGCAAATCCCAATTTTTCCTCAGGTCCCTGTGCAAAACGTCCCGGCTGGTCGGTCGAGGCGCTGAACAATGCCGCGCTCGGCCGTTCCCATCGCGCCAAGATCGGCAAGACCAAGCTCGAACAGGCGATCGAGCTGACGCGGGGAATTCTCCAGGTCCCGGCGGGTTACCGCATCGGCATCGTGCCGGCGTCGGACACCGGCGCGGTCGAGATGGCGCTGTGGTCGCTGCTTGGCGAGCGCGGCGTCGACATGGTCGCCTGGGAGAGCTTTGGCTCCGGCTGGGTCACCGACGTGGTCAAGCAGTTGAAGCTCGCCGACGTGCGCAAGATCGAAGCCGGCTACGGCGAACTGCCTGATCTCACCAAGATCGATTTCGACCGCGATGTGGTCTTCACCTGGAACGGCACCACGTCGGGCGTGCGCGTGCCGAACGGCGATTTCATTCCCGCGGACCGCAAGGGCCTGACCGTCTGCGATGCGACTTCCGCCGCATTCGCGCAGAGGCTCGACTTCGAAAAGCTCGATGTCGTCACGTTCTCCTGGCAGAAGGTGCTGGGCGGCGAGGGCGCTCACGGCATGCTGATCCTGTCGCCTCGCGCCGTCGAGCGGCTGGAGACCTACAAGCCTTCATGGCCGCTGCCGAAAATCTTCCGCCTGACCTCGGGCGGCAAGCTGATCGAAGGCATCTTCAAGGGCGAGACCATCAACACCCCCTCGATGCTGTGCGTCGAGGATTACCTCGATGCGCTCAACTGGGCGAAGTCGACCGGCGGCCTCGACGCGCTGATCGCCAGGGCGGATGCCAATGCGGCCGTCCTCGATCGCTTTGTCGGCAAATCCTCCTGGCTCGGTCATCTCGCCGTCCAGCCGGCGACACGGTCGAACACGTCCGTCTGCCTGTCCTTCACCGATCCGGACGTGTCCGCGCTCGACGCCGAGGGGCAGGCGGCTTTCGCCAAGGGGCTGGTGTCGATGCTCGACAAGGAAGGCGTCGCCTACGATATCGGTGCCTATCGCGACGCACCGCCCGGCCTGCGCATCTGGTGCGGCGCGACGGTCGAGACGTCGGATCTCGAGGCGCTGCTGCCCTGGCTCGACTGGGCCTTCGCCGCGCAGAAGGCGTCGCTCAAAGCGGCGGCCTGAGATCATTCGCGGCGGCCTTCGGGTCGCCCATTCCCATCAGGATCAAATCCATTTCAAGGAGGCCGCCATGGCGCCCCGCGTTCTCGTCTCAGACAAACTCTCCCCCACCGCCGTGCAGATATTCAAGGATCGTGGCGTCGAGGTCGACTATCTGCCCGATCTCGGCAAGGACAAGGAAAAGCTCGCCGAAGTGATCGGCCAGTATGATGGCCTCGCCATCCGCTCGGCGACCAAGGTCACCGAAAAACTGATCAACGCCGCTACCAATCTCAAAGTCATCGGCCGTGCCGGCATCGGCGTCGACAATGTCGATATCCCGGCGGCAAGCCGCAAGGGCATCATCGTGATGAACACGCCGTTCGGCAATTCGATCACGACAGCCGAACATGCGGTGGCAATGATCTTCGCGCTTGCCCGCCAGATACCGGAAGCCAACGCTTCGACCCATGCCGGCAAATGGGAAAAGAACCGATTCATGGGCGTCGAGATCACCGGCAAGACGCTGGGCGTCATCGGCTGTGGCAACATCGGTTCGATCGTCGCGACGCGCGGCGTTGGCCTCAAGATGCACGTCATCGCCTTCGATCCGTTCCTGTCGGACAGCCGTGCCGAGGAGCTTGGCGTCGACAAGGTCGAACTCGACGAACTGTTCGCTCGCGCCGATTTCATCACCCTGCACACGCCGCTGACCGACAAGACGCGCAACATCATCGATGCCGCGGCGATCGCCAAGATGAAGAAGGGCGTGCGCATCATCAATTGCGCACGCGGCGGGCTGGTCGTCGAGGCCGACCTGATCGCGGCGCTGAAGAGCGGCAAGGTGGCCGGCGCCGGCGTCGACGTCTTCGAGGTCGAACCGGCCGAGAACAACGAACTGTTCGGCATGGAGAATGTGGTGGCGACGCCGCATCTCGGCGCCTCTACGACGGAGGCCCAGGAGAATGTCGCGCTGCAGGTTGCCGAGCAGATGGCCGACTATCTGATCAAGGGCGCCGTCTCCAACGCCATCAACATGCCGTCGATCACCGCCGAGGAAGCACCGCGGCTGAAGCCCTTCGTCAAGCTTGCCGAAGTGCTCGGCGCCTTCGTCGGCCAGGTCACCGAGGATCCGATCAAGGAGGTCGAGATCCTGTTCGACGGCTCCACCGCAACGATGAATACGCGCGCGCTGATCAGCGCCGCACTCGCCGGGCTGATCCGGCCTCAGGTCTCCGACGTCAACATGGTGTCGGCGCCGATCATGGTGAAGGAGCGCGGCATCATCGTCGCCGAGGTCAAGCGCGACAAATCGGGCGTGTTCGACGGCTACATCAAGCTTACGGTGAAGACCGAGCACATGACGCGCTCGATCGCCGGCACATGCTTCTCGGATGGCAAGCCACGCTTCATCCAGATCAAGGGCATCAACCTCGATGCCGAGGTCGGCCAGCACATGCTCTACACCACCAATGCGGACGCGCCTGGCATCATCGGCCTGCTCGGCACCGTCTGCGGCGAGAACGGCGTCAACATCGCCAACTTCCAGCTCGGCCGCAACCGGCCGGGCGGCGATGCCATAGCGCTGCTCTATCTCGACGCGCCGTTCCCGGAGGCCGTGCTGGAAAAGGTCAAGGCGCATAAGTCGATCGACTCGGCCAAGCGGCTGCAGTTCGACGTCAACGCGATGTGATCGAGGGCAGGCGGTTGCCGACCCCCTCGCTGATGCCGGCCGCCGCGGCGGCCGGTTCAGGTCAACTCGTCCGAGCCATCGGAGACAGCCACGCGATGTCGGTAGACCAGTTCCCAGCCCTTCCAGCCCGTAAACAGCAGGATGAGAACCACGATCATCGATAGGACGATGCCGGTTGGCATCACGGCCGCCGCTCCGCCGGCATACCGCGAGTACCAGTTGTAAAGCTCGATCAACACGACGAGTACATTGCCGCCGGCATGGAGCCATGCCGTCGTGAGATTGCGGATCTGAACATCGCCGAGAACATCCGTCAGGCCAGCAAGCGCAGCCAGAGCTGCCATGATCAGGCCTGCGCCGAGAAGCCAAAGCGACCCGGTGACCCATCCGGGATCGGCTGTTCGCCAGAAGATAAGATCGCAAACGAAGGTGCCGACAAAAAAGGCAATCGGAAACGGAATCAGCATGGGATGGATAGGGTGACCGGCAATGCTTGCCGTGCTGCGAGGGTTGGGGCTCATCATGTCGCCTCCCTGCCGTTCAAACTCCGCTGGAGGTGAAATGTTCCAAGTGGGGACGCGGCAGGGTTTATGCCGCTGTTTCCGGGCCATTGGCTAAATCCATGCTGTTCGCGTGAATCGCTGCAACGGGGAGAGCGTCAGCCGCCACATGTCATCCGCGGTGGTCCGCCACCGCCATCTTGCGCCCGCTGTATTCGGCAAGCCCGATGCCGCCCAGCACGAGCACCAAAGCCAGTGCCTGATAGACGTGGAACGTCTCGCCGACGATCAGCACCGACAGCAGCGTGCCGAAGATCGGCACCAGATTGATGAACAGGCCGGCGCGGTTGGCGCCGATCAGTTCGTTGCCTCTGATGTAAAAGATCTGCGAAACGACCGATGCGCCGATCGCCGTATAGACGATGACGGTCCAGCCGCGCGCATCGGGCATGATGACCTTGCCGGCGACGACCTCCCACAGGAAGAACGGCAGCGAAGTGACGAGTGCCGCAACCGACAGGGCCAGCATCAGGCTTTGCCAATGCATCACCGGTTTCAACCGCAGTCCGACCGAATAGCCGCTGTAGAGAAACACGGCGACCAGCATGATGGCGTCGCCGAAATTGAGTTCCAGCGTCAACAGCCGGCGCGGGTCGCCATGGCAGGCGGTGAGGATCACGCCGGCGATAGTCAGCACGACGCCGACAATCTGCGCCCAGTTCACGCGCAGGCGGAAGAAGACGAAATTGGCAGTCATGATCAGGATCGGCATCGCCGCCTGTTCGATCGAGACATTGATCGCTGTCGTGTAGTTGAGCGCCGTGTAGAAGATGGTGTTGAACAGGGTGAAGCCGCTGGCGCCGAGGGCGACCAGCACGAACCAGTGCTTGCGGACGACCGGCCAGTCCTTCTGGATGGTCTTCCAGCCGATGGGCAGCATGATCGCCACGGCCAGCACCCAGCGCAGAAAGACCAGCGTCATCGGCGAGACGTGATCGACCGCCAGCTTGCCGGCCACCGAATTTCCACCCCAGAGCAAGGTGGTGAGCAGCAGGAATATGTAGGCGCTTCGATGCATCGCGGGATTCCAGTCGCCGGAGCTGCGGTGTTTGCCGGCCTATTGCCCTCGCTCGCCCAAGTAAATGATGTCAAAGCCGAAAATTGTTGTGCCTCAGGGCATTTCCGACGGCAAAGAAAGGTCGCGCTCGCGAGGTCTTGACGTTATAGAGGCCTGTCGTTTCGAACCATATTCAAGCCGCTTGGCGGCGTCTCAAGGGAAAAGAAACATGGCCAATGTGGTGGTCGTCGGCTCGCAGTGGGGTGACGAAGGCAAGGGCAAGATCGTCGACTGGCTGTCGGAGCGGGCCGATGTCGTGGTGCGTTTCCAGGGCGGCCACAATGCCGGCCATACGCTGGTCGTCGACGGCAAGGTTTACAAGCTGTCGTTGCTTCCGTCGGGCGTCGTGCGCCAGGGCAAGCTGTCCATCATCGGCAATGGCGTCGTGTTCGACCCGCATGCTTTCGTCGCCGAGGTGGCCAAGCTCAAGGCGCAAGGTGTCGAAGTCGCACCGGATCGCCTGAAAATAGCCGAAAACACAGCGCTTATCCTGTCCCTGCATCGGGAGCTGGACGGATTCCGTGAGGACGCCGCATCCAATTCCGGGACGAAGATTGGCACGACCCGTCGTGGCATCGGCCCCGCCTACGAGGACAAGGTGGGCCGGCGCGCGGTCAGGGTGATGGACTTGGCGGATTTGGAAACACTGCCCGTGAAGGTCGACAGGCTGCTGACGCACCACAATGCGCTGCGTCGGGGGCTTGGCCATGCGGAAGTCACGCATGACGCGATCATGCAGGAATTGACCTCGGTCGCCGACGACATCCTGCCCTATATGGACCGGGTCTGGAAGATCCTCGACGACAAGCGCCGGGCTGGCGAGCGTATCCTGTTCGAGGGCGCGCAGGGCACGCTGCTTGACATAGACCACGGCACCTATCCGTTCGTGACCTCGTCGAACACGGTTGCCGGACAGGCAGCCGCCGGCTCCGGCGTCGGCCCAGGCGCCATCGGCTATGTGCTCGGCATCACCAAAGCCTATACGACACGCGTCGGCGAGGGTCCGTTCCCGACCGAGCAGAAGAACGAGGTCGGCGAATTCCTCGGCACGCGCGGCCATGAATTCGGCGTCGTCACCGGCCGCAAGCGCCGCTGCGGCTGGTTCGACGCGGTGCTGGTACGCCAGGCCGTCGCTGTCAACGGCATCAAGGGCATCGCGCTGACCAAGCTCGACGTGCTTGACGGGCTGGACGAGATCAAGGTCTGCACGGGTTATCGTCTCGACGGCGAGATGATCGATTATCTGCCGGCCAGCCAGGGCGCGCAGGCACGTGTCGAACCGGTCTACGAGACGCTCGAGGGCTGGAAAGGCACCACTGCCGGCGCGCGCAGCTGGAACGATCTGCCGGCCCAGGCCGTCAAGTATGTCCGCTACATCGAGGAGCTGATCGGCGCCCCGGTAGCACTCCTTTCCACCAGCCCGGAACGGGACGACACGATACTTGTGACCGATCCGTTTCAAGACTAGTTTCTGAAGCCTTTCCGGGCATCGCGGCCGATTTGCGGGGGCCGGCGCGGAAACAAAATACAGGTCGACTGAAGCATGGCAGATTACGTTGCTATTCTGAAAAAGGCGCTCGGCAAGCATGGCGACGAGACGCCGGAAAAGCGTACGCGCATCTATGCCAGCGTTCGCACCATGCTGGCGAAGAAGCTTGAGGAATATTCGCCGCCGCCGGCCGCCGAAGCCATAGCCACGCAGATGCGTTCGCTGGAAGACGCGATCGCGAGTGTCGAGCGGGACTATGCCAAGAGCCTGCCGGAGACCGATCCGCTGGCGGAGCTGGAACACATCTTTTCGTCGATCGATCGCAACAAGAATCAGCCGAGCCATACACGGCAGCCGGCCAAGGCTGAATCGGCCTGGCCCGCACCGCCCGCTGCAAAGCCTGAATCTTATCAGCCCGCGCCACCACCTGCCGCCAAGGTCGAGCCGAGCTGGCAAAGGGCGACGCCGGCGCCTTCCCAGCCGGCTCGCGCCGAAACGCCTCTTCCAGGTATGGATGCCGACGAGGCGGAGGACGAGGCAGATGTCTTTTCCAGCGACGAAGAGCCGGTGTCGGACACCTTCCAGCGCCTGCGTCCAGCCGAGCGCAAGCGCAGCTATGGTGGGCTGATCGCGGCCGTCGTCGCTCTTCTGGTCGTAGCCGGCGGTGGCTACGGAATCTGGCTGAACAAGGATGCCTTTGGCAAAATGCTTGGGCTCGGCGGCAATCAGGTCGTCAAGACCGAGCCGGTGAAACCAGCGCCTGCCAAGCCGGCAACCGATGCCGCGGCAACGCCTCCGGCGCCCGCGGCTGGCGGCACGGAGGCCGAAAGCACGAAATTCACGCAGCGGCTGACGCCGCAGGGCAGTGAAGTCGACCCGGGTCCGGCCGGTGGCCAAAGCGGCATCGGCGAAGGCGAATCGGTCGCCGCGCTGACCACGCCGCCCTCGGCGGCGAACGCACCGGCGATTTCCTCTCCGGCCGCAGGCACACCTGCCGCGGCAGCGCCCCCCGCTACAGGTGCCGCCCCCGCAACGCCGCCTGCCAACGGAGCTGCCCCGGCAGCGCCGCCCGATGCTGCCGGCAGGCCGCCCGCACCGGCAGCTGCGCCTGCGGAAACCGCTCTGCCTGTCGGCCAGAAGGCGATCTTCTACGAGGAGCGCACCAGCACCGCCCAGGGCTCCGCCGAGCCCGGCAATATCGTCTGGTCGCTGGTGCAGGAATCGCCCGGTGGCGACCTGCCGCCGGAGCCGGCGATCCGTGCCGAGGCCACCATTCCCGGCAAGGACATCCAGTTGCGCATGACCATCCGCCGCAACACCGATCAGACACTGCCGGCCAGCCATATCATCGAGATGATCTTCCTGACGCCCGACGGTTTCGAGGGCGGCGGTGTCGACAACATCCTGCGCGTCGCCATGAAGGGTTCGGAACAGGATGCCGGCAGCCCGTTGATCGGCATTCCGGCGAAGATCGCCGACGGCTTCTTCCTCGTCGCGCTCAACGATACCAAGGCCGACGAAGACGCCAACATGACCCTGCTTCGCGGCCAGGACTGGATCGACGTACCGGTCGTCTACAAGACCGGACGGCGGGCACTGCTGACCATGGAAAAGGGCATTCCCGGCGAGAAGGTGTTCGACGAGGCGATCAAGGCCTGGCAGGCCAAGACGGCTGGCTGAGAAGGAGCAGTTCAGAAGCCTTGGAACAGCATGTCGAGCGCGGAGACAATCTCGTCATGGTGCCTGGAAAGGCTTCCCTCTGGATCCGGCAATTCCGAGGCAGAGAAGGCTGACATAAACTGGGTGACCATCACATGATCTTTGCCATTTATGGCGAAGGTCGGGTTTAATCGGCGACCAGGAACCGGGGCTATCTTGGGCGGCATCAGCGGAATGATGATCCTGGTGCTTAGTCCTTCAAGAAGGTCTGATTGCACGTCGAGAAGATAACCGCCGCCCGCGGCATTCCTATAGAAATCATAACGCGCCATCAGAACGGCCGGTGTTTGGCCAGTGGTAGTCCGTTGCGTCTGACATACTCATTGGAGCTGTCGATGGCTTCCTTATTTTCTTCCTGCCATCGGCGCGTTTTTTCTGCCGAGATTGCTTTTGCAATGCCCTCTTCGGCGGCGCGTGAGATATTGATGCCCAAAGCTTTCGCATCACTGATCAACCGAGAGTCGATGGACGTATTCACAGATTGTCGCTGAGGTTTTGACGTCGATTGAAGCATAAAGATCGCCTCTTTTTATGCGCATAATCTAGGCGCATAAAAGCCCCCACGCAATCCTTCACCCTTCCATTTCCTCGCGCAACATCTCCAGTTCCAGCCATTCTTCCTCAAGCGCCGCCAGCGTCGCGCGCTCCTTGTCGAGGGCGGCGATGGTTTTCTGGAAGGAGGCCGGGTCGCGCTCGTAATAGGCCGGATCGGCGATGTTGTTCTCCAGTCTTGAGATCGAAGCCGTCACAGCCTCGATTTTCTTGGGCAGCGATTCCAGCGCGAATTTCTGCTTGAACGACAGTTTCTTCGCTGGCCCCTTTGGCGCGGCCGCTTCACTCTTGGCCGTCACTGGCGCTTCGCCGTTTTCGGCCTTCGCGCGCGCCTTGCGGTCGTCCAGCCTGGTGCCGCCGCGCTGCGCCAGCATGTCGGAGTAGCCGCCGGCATATTCGATCCAGCGGCCGTCACCATCCGGTGCAATCAGGCTGGTCACGGTGCGGTCGAGGAAATCGCGGTCGTGGCTGACCAGGATGACGGTGCCGGCAAAGCCAGCGACCAGTTCCTGCAGCAGTTCCAGCGTCTCCATATCGAGATCGTTGGTCGGCTCGTCGAGCACCAGAAGGTTTGCCGGCCGCGCCAGCACGCGCGCCAGCAAGAGCCGTGCCCGCTCGCCGCCGGACAATTCGCGCACCGGGGTGCGTGCCTGCTCCGGCTTGAACAGGAAATCCTTCATGTAGGAGACGACGTGGCGCTGCTCGCCATTGATGACGAGGTTCTCGCCGCGCCCGTCGGTGAGATATTGCGCCAGCGTCTCCTGCGGGTCGACCGCCTCGCGCTTTTGGTCGAGCGTGGCGATCTCCAGATTGGTGCCGAGCCGCACCGAACCGGCGTCCGGCTTCATCTCGCCGGTCAGCATCTTCAAGAGCGTCGTCTTGCCGGCGCCGTTCGGCCCGACCAGGCCGACGCGATCACCGCGCTGGATGCGGGTCGAAAACCCCTTGACCACGGTGAGATCGCCAAAGCTCTTCTCGATGTTCTTCGCCTCGATCACCAGCTTGCCGGACTCGGCGGCGTCGCTCGCCACCATGGTCGCCGACCCTTCGGCACCCCGATGGCCGCGAAAACGCTGGCGCATGGTCTGCAACTCGCCGAGCCGGCGCATGTTTCGCTTGCGCCTCGCCGTCACGCCGTAGCGCAGCCAATGCTCTTCGCGAACGATCTGGCGGCCGAGTTTATGCTGCTCGCGCTCTTCTTCCTCCAGGACCAGGTCGCGCCATTCCTCGAAATGGCCAAAGCCCTTGTCCAGCCTGCGGGTCTGGCCGCGATCGAGCCAGATGGTGGCGCGCGACACACGTTCGAGAAAGCGGCGGTCGTGCGAGATGACGATCAGTGCCGAGGAGGTGCGGATGAGTTCTTCTTCCAGCCATTCGATGACCGAGAGGTCGAGATGGTTGGTCGGCTCATCGAGCAGCAGGATGTCTGGCTCCGGCGCCATGACGCGGGCAAGGGCAGCACGCCTCGCCTCGCCGCCCGACAGATCGTTCGGACGTTCCTCACCCGACAGTCCGAGATGCTCCATCAGATAGCTGGCGCGGTAGGGATCGTCGGCAGGGCCAAGCCCGGCCTCGACATAGGCGCGGACAGTGGCAAAGCCCTCCATGTCGGGCATCTGCGGCAAATAGCGGACAGTTGCCGAAGGCTGGCGGAACACCTCACCGTCCTGCGGCTCGATCAGGCCGGCGGCGATCTTCAGCAGGGTCGACTTGCCCGACCCGTTGCGGCCGACCAGTGCGATCTTGTCGCCGGCCGAAGCCGTCAAGGCGGCGCCATCGAGCAGCGGCGTGCCGCCGAAGGTCAGTTTTATCCCGTCGAGGTTGAGAAGGGGCGGGGCCATGTCAGCTTTCAGGTAAGGGATAGGGATGAGCGAGCAGCATCGCGCGGCCATGGCCGAGCGCGATTTCGAGGCGGCCCTTGACCTCGTTGGAAATGGTCAGCGACGAACCGAAGGCCACCTTGACGTGGTTCAGCGGCCATTTGGCGCCGGTGACGGTCAACCCGGCAAGCTCGGAAAAGCCGAGCACCGAAAACAGCGTGCCGTCGGCATAGTCGAAGCCGGCCATTCCGCGCAGCAGGGGAATGCCTTCCTGGGCGCCGCTGGTCAGGAGCACATCGGTCCCTGCTTCGGCCAGGCGCAAGGCAAGCGCCAGATGCAGGAAAGCGTGGTCGGCGCGCTTGCCGCCGAAAGCACCGGCGAGCACCAGCCGGGTCGCGCCGCGCTCGAGTGCTGCGGCGATGGCCAGTTCGCCATCGGTCTGATCCTTTTCCGCCGGGAAGGTCCGGCGCGGCACGGAAGCGAGATCGTCCGGCAGGTTCGCCGGCACGGAATCGAAATCACCCACCCACAGCTCCGGCACGAGGCCCAGCAACTGCGCATGGCCTATGCCGGCGTCGGCGGCGATGACGCGGGAGCCTTCGGCCTGGCGGTCGAGCCGTGGCGTGCGGATGAGATCGCCGCCAAGCAGGATGGTGAATGTGCTCATATCGTGTGGCCCTTACCAGCCCGGCACGGGAAACGGAAGGCGGCAAACTCCCACTTGCGTGGCGGATCGGCCCGGCCTATGTGTCGAAACGCTCTAACGGGGTGCCGGACGCGATCTTCGCGGACCGGCTGAGAGGCAGTCTCGCCAACCCGCTGAACCTGATCCGGTTTGTACCGGCGGAGGGATTAGACGTTTCGGACAGTCCGACGCCTCAATTCCTTTCAATTCGAACGAAGGAGGCGCCGATGCGCACGCTTTTATACGCTCTTGTTTCAGCAACGGTCGTGGCCTTGTCCGGACCGGCCTTGGCCAAGGACAAGCTCACCGTCTACACCTATGAGAGTTTTACCGCCGACTGGGGTCCGGGTCCCGTGGTGAAGAAGGCGTTCGAGGCCGAATGCGGCTGCGATGTCGAGTTCGTCTCGGTCGCCGACGGCGTCGCGCTGCTCAACCGCGTCAGATTGGAAGGCGCATCGACGAAGGCCGATATCGTGCTTGGCCTCGACACCAATCTCACCGCCGATGCCAAGGCGTCAGGCTTGTTCGCGCCGCATGGCGGCGTAACTGATGTCAACGTGCCGGGTGGCTGGAGCGACGATACTTTTGTCCCCTTTGATTACGGCTATTTCGCTGTCGTTTACGACACCGAGAAGCTGACGAACCCGCCGAAAAGCCTGAAAGAGCTGGTCGAGGGCGGTGCCGACGACAAGATCGTCATCCAGGACCCGCGCACCTCGACGCCGGGTCTCGGCCTGCTTCTGTGGGTCAAGTCGGTTTATGGCGACAAGGCGCCGGAGGCCTGGGCCAAGCTCAAGCCGAAGGTGCTGACCGTGACGCCGGGCTGGAGCGAGGCCTATGGGCTGTTCACCAAGGGCGAGGCGCCGATGGTGCTGTCCTACACGACGTCGCCGGCCTATCACATGATCGCCGAGAACACCGGGCGCTACCAGGCGGCCTCCTTCGAGGAGGGCGAGTATCTGCAGATCGAGGTGGCGGGTATCACCACGACGGGAGCCAAGAATCCGCTGGCGGCCAAGTTTATGGCCTTCATGACCGGGCCTAAGTTCCAGGATGCCATTCCCGAGACCAACTGGATGTTCCCGGCCGGCAAGACCGACAAGCCGCTCAATCCGGCCTTTGATAAACTGGTCAAGCCGACCAAGACCTTGCTGTTCAGCCCGCAAGAGGTCGCTGCCAATCGCAAGGCCTGGGTCGATGAATGGCTTGCGGTGATGAGCAAGTAGGGCGCGAGCCGCGTCGCATGTTTGCGCCAAGCCGCCCCCCTCTGGCCTGCCGGCCATCTCCCCCTCAGGGGGGGATATCGGCAGCTTTATCGCCTCTCTTAGTCCTGCCACTCTTGAGAATAGCGAAGGCGGCTGAGTGCGCAATCTCCCCCCTTGAGGGGGAGATGTCCGGTAGGACAGAGGGGGGTGGGCTCGGCCTTCGCCAGATATTCCCCTCGATCAATACCCGTCGCAGGGTTGGATAGCGCGAGATGCGTACGCGCCATCCAGCCGATCCCCGCGTCAGCGCCGGCATTGTCGCGCTTGCCGCGATCGCGCTGCTGATCGGCGGCGCGTTTGCCGGCCTGCTTTTCGAGGGCGCCCATGATTTCTCGGGCGCCTGGGCAGCCTTCGATCCCTATCTGCTTCGCGTCATTCGCTTCACGCTCTGGCAAGCGGCGCTCTCGACGCTGCTTTCGGCCATCCCGGCGCTGTTCGTGGCGCGGGCTCTGTCGCGACATCCACGTTTCTTCGGCCGCGCCTTCATCCTGCAGATCTTCGCCGTGCCGTTGGCGCTGCCGGCTATTGTCGCAGCGCTCGGCATTCTGGCGCTTTATGGCCGTGCCGGCTATTTCGCCGGCGTGCTTGCCCTGATCGGCGGCGGAAGCTGGCCGGGTATCTATGGCCTGTCCGGCATCCTCGTCGCCCATGTCTTCTTCAACCTGCCGCTGGCGACGCGGCTGTTCCTCGAGGCGCTGCAGACCATACCGGCCGACCAATGGCGGTTGGCGAGCCAACTCGGCATGGCGGCGCGGCCGGCGTTCCGGCTGATCGAATGGCCAACGCTGCGCGCCGCACTGCCCGGCGTCGCCGGGCTTGTGTTCATGCTCTGCATCACATCCTTCACGATCGTGCTGACGCTCGGCGGCGGGCCGGCCGCGACGACGCTGGAGGTCGGCATCTACCAGGCGCTGCGCTTTGATTTCGATCCCGCGCGGGCCGTTACACTGACGCTGTTGCAGATTGCCCTGACCTTTATCGTTGTGCTGGCCCTGACGCGCCTGGGCGCCAATGTGGTCGGCGACACCAATTTGCCGGTCGCGCAACGTCGGTATCTCTCAGTCCATCGGAGCGAGACCTGGTTGAACGCGCTACTCATCATCCTGGCGCTGCTGTTCGTCGTTGGGCCGATGGCGGCAACGGTGATGACCGGGTTGGGTGCGGATCTCGGCCGGTTGGCCGGTGAGGCCACTGTCCGGCAGGCAACGCTGACCAGCGTGGTGCTGGCCTTCCTGTCGGCACTGCTCTCGGTGATGCTGTCGCTGGCGCTGACCATGGCGCGGCGGGCACTGGCGCTGAACCGCCGTGCCGGCGCAAAGACACTGCTCGAACACGCTGCCGATACAGGCGCCGGCTTTGTCCTTGTCGTGCCGCCGATCGTCGTCGGCGCCGGCTGGTTCCTGTTGCTGCGCCATGCCGGCGATGTCTTTGCCATCGCCCCGGTAATGGTCGTCACCGTCAACGCGGTGATGGCGATGCCATTCGCCCTGCGCGCCGTGCGTCCCGCCTATGATGCGGCGAGCGAGCGTCACGAACGGCTCTGCGCACAGCTCGGCATTGCGGGCTGGAACCGGCTGATGCTGGTCGACTGGCCGTCGCTGCGGCGCCCGCTCGCCACGGCCTTCGCTTTCGCCATGGCGCTGTCGCTGGGCGATCTCGGTGTCATTGCCCTGTTCGGCAGTGATTCCGTGCAGACATTGCCCTACCTTCTTCTGGCACGGATGGGCAGCTACCGCACCGAGGATGCTGCCGGCCTGGCACTGCTGCTCGGCCTCGTCTGTCTCGCGTTGATCGTGGCGGCGCACTGGCTGGGAAGGGAGAAGGTCCGCGATGCGTGAGAGGGCGGCCAGCAGGCTCGAGAAGGGCGCGCCGGTGCGGCTGGACAAGGTGTCGTTCAGTTATGGTGAGGTGCCACTTGTCTTCGACGTCGAGTTCGCCACGGCGAAGATCACCGCCATCATGGGTCCGAGCGGTTCGGGCAAGTCGACGCTGCTCAATCTGGTCGCCGGCTTCGAGCCCCCACAATCGGGCCGCGTGCTGATCGGCGGGGCCGATGTCAGCGCCGAGCCGGCCTCGGCGCGGCCGGTGTCGATGGTGTTCCAGGAGAACAATCTCTTCGCGCATCTTTCCGTCGAGCAGAATGTCGGGCTCGGCCGCTCGCCCTCCCTGGGGCTGACCGAGGCGGACCGCGCCGCGGTCGCCGAGGCGCTTGCGCGCACCGGTCTCGCGGGCAAGGAGAAACGCCTGCCGCGCGAGCTCTCCGGGGGCGAACGCCAGCGCGTCGCACTGGCCCGCGTGCTGGTGCGCGACCGACCGGTGTTGCTGCTCGACGAGCCCTTCGCTTCGCTCGGACCCGCTTTGCGCGACGAGATGCTGGATCTGGTTGCTGCCGTTCATGCCGAACGCGCCATGACGGTGCTATTTGTCACCCACCAGCCCGAGGATGCACGCCGCATCGGCGAGCACATGGTGTTTGTCGACAATGGGTTGGTGGCCGCAACCGGCAAGGCTGATGATTTCTTTACCGGGGCTGGTCCGGAGGCGTTCCGGCGCTATATCGGCGCGGGTGCTGGATATTCCACATCACGCGATGTTGCCCGGAAGCGGACATAATTTACGGTCAAACCGGCTCCAGGCGATGTGGCGTTTGCTTGCCATGACCGGGGGAGTGTGGCTAGGTCGCCCTACCGGTCCGGCACAGGCCGTGATTTGCCTGCAGTATCCGCCGCCCGCCCTAAGGGACGGGCAACGGATGCTGCAGCAGTTTGAGATAGCGCATGACACGTTCCGAAGATCGCCCCCGATTTTCGTGGTCATGCGCCGGGACCCGAAAGGAAGCCGTTCTGGCGATCGGCGCTAACACATTGGGAATGAAACCGCTGGCGCGTTTTCTAGCGCTGGCCGGTTTTGCCGTGGCGTTGGCAAGCTGCCAGATGTTCACGCCGCCGGAAGTTCAGGAATCCGGCTTCCAGCCTTCCGACAAGCCGATCACAGTGGACAATGTCGGCGCCAACAACAAGCTCGCCGAATTGGCCAAGGCGCAGCACCCGCGCATCCTGGCGACTTACGGCGGTGAATATTCCGACCCCAAGCTCGAGCGAATGGTCGCCAAGGTGGTCGGTAGTTTGACGGTGGTGTCCGCCAACCCGACACAGACCTATCGCATCACCATTCTAAATTCGCCCAACGTCAACGCATTCGCGCTGCCGGGCGGTTATCTCTACATCACCCGCGGCCTCCTGGCGCTGGCCAATGATTCGGCCGAGCTTGCCGCTGTCATCGCGCATGAGATGGGCCACGTCACCGCCAATCACGGCCTGCAGCGCCAACAGCTCGAGGCAGAGGAAGGCCTGGCGACCAAGGTGGTTTCCGATGTGCTCGGCGACAGCCCGACCGCCAAGGCGGCGTTGATCCGCGGCAAGCTGAGGCTGGCGCAATTTTCGCGCAACCAGGAGCTGGAAGCCGACGCCATCGGCATCAAGTCGATCGGCGAGGCCGGCTACGATCCTTTCGCCGCAGGCCGCTTCCTTCAATCGATGTCGGCCTATACCGATTTCCGCTCGATCAGCGGCGCCACCGACGCCAGCCTGGACTTCCTGGCCACGCACCCCAACACGCCGCAGCGCATCGATCTGGCGCAGCGCCATGCCCGCCAGTTCGGCGCGCCGGGCGTCGGCACGCGCGACCGCGATTCCTTCCTCGCCGGCATAGACGGCCTGCTCTATGGCGACACACCCGAGGAAGGCTATGTGCGCGGCGAAACCTTCCTGCACCCGGGCCTTGGCGTGTCGTTCACGGTGCCGGACGGCTTCATCATCGACAATTCGGCGGCAGCGGTGACGGCCACCGGCCCCGGCGACATAGCGATCCGTTTCGATGGCGTCTCCATCGACAAGAACCGGGCGCTGACGGACTATATCCGCAGCGGCTGGGTGGCTGGTCTCGTCGACAGTAGCGTCAAGCAGGAAACCATCAACGGCAATGAGGCGGCGACCGCGCATGCCGGCGCCGAAGGCTGGCAATTCGACATAGCGGTGATCCGCGCTGGCGGCCAAGTCTACCGGCTGCTGACCGCGGCCCCTTCCGCCAGCACGTCTCTGGACACGATCGCCCGTTCGGTAAGCGGCTCGTTCCGGATACTGAGTGCTGCCGAAAAGGCGGCGCTGAAGCCGCTGCACATCCGCGTCGTCACCGTCCAGCCTGGGCAGACGATGGGTTCACTTTCGGCGCAGATGGTCGGCGTCGACCGCAAGCTCGACCTGTTCCGCGTCCTCAACGCGCTGTCGCCCGGTGCCGCCGTTTCGGCCGGCGACAAGGTCAAGATCGTCACCGACAAGTAGGCGCCGCTGGACGCCTGCCGCCGTTCAGGCGGCAGTCGCCATGAACTCCGGATTCTGCTTCACCAATGCGACCTTGAGCTTTTCCATGGCGCGGGCCTCGATCTGGCGGACGCGTTCCTTGGAGATGCCGAGGGTTTCGCCGAGCGCTTCGAGTGTCGCGCCCTCGTCGTTCAGCCGCCGTTCCTCGATGATCCTAAGCTCCCGTGCGTTGAGCGCGCGAAGCGCCTCCCTCAGCCAGAGCGAGCGGCGCGCGACATCGATCTTGTCGCCGACGATCTCGTCGGGCAGCGGATCGTCCGAAATCAGGAAATCCATGCGCTCGGTCGAACCCGCATCGTCGGCAATAGGCATGTTGAGCGAGGAGTCGGGCGCCGAGAGCCGCGAATCCATCATCGCCACATCGGCTTCGGAGACGCCAAGCGCCTCCGACACTTCGCGATAGAGCGTGGCGTTGGAGAGCGGCTCCGTGCCATTCGCCAACCGCGCGCGCAGGCGTCGCAGGTTGAAGAACAGCGCCTTCTGGGCCGAGCTGGTGCCGCCACGCACGATAGACCAGTTGCGCAGGATATAGTCCTGCATCGAGGCGCGGATCCACCATGTCGCATAGGTCGAGAACCGCACCTCGCGCTCCGGCTCGAAGCGGGCGGCGGCCTCGAGCAATCCGACATGACCCTCCTGGACCAGATCGCCGAGCGGCAGGCCGTAATGGCGGAACTTGGAGGCCATGGAAATGACCAGCCGCATATGGGCGACGGTGATTGAGTGCAGCGCGTTCTGGTCGTTGTCCTCTTTCCAGAGCAATGCAAGCCGATGCTCTTCGTCACGCTCGAGGTAGGGAGCCTTCATTGCCGCGCGGACCATGATCCGTCCTGCCGTGTCTTCCATCATGAGGCGCTCCCTGGGTGGTGCGAATGACTTTGCAAAGTTGGCTGCCGCTCGGGTTGAAATGCCGGCGTCGTGCCCTAGAACAGCCAGAACTGCCATGCGCGGGAAAGGTTCCGCGACCGCAGCGGCGCGATTGTGTTGCCTGAAGGATTCTCAGGAGGTCCGAGATGGCTGCGATCACGAGTGAAAAAGCGCCGTTTAGAGAATATGGTTTCATAAACCCGCCGTTTTTGAAATGCTGTTCCTTATTTTTTCGGCTTGCATCTGTCAGTTTCCAGCGCTCACAAATATGCCGGCCAGCCGGCCAAGGACGGGATCACAGAAAAATGAAATGGCTCAAGTCGCTCATTATCGCCGGAACGCTGCAGGCCCTGGCTGTCGCTTCAGGTCATGCCGGCCCCAATCTCGACCAGATCAAGCACGCCGGTGTCATCAAGATCGGCACGGAAGGCACCTATGCGCCGTTCACCTACCATGACACGTCCGGTGCACTGGTCGGCTTCGACGTCGAAATTGCCAAGGCGATTGCCGAGAAGCTTGGTGTCCAGGCCGAGTTCCTCGAAGGCAAGTGGGATGGACTGATCGCCGGCCTCGACGCCAATCGCTACGACGCCGTCATCAATCAGGTCGGCATCACCGATGCCCGCAAAGCCAAGTACGACTTCTCCGATCCCTACATCGCCTCCAAGGCGGTGCTGATCGTGCGCGGCGACAACACCGACATCAAGAGCTTCGCCGATCTCAAGGGCAAGAAGTCGGCGCAGTCGTTGACCTCGAATTTCGGCAAGCTGGCCGAAACGAACGGCGCCGAGCTGGTCGGCACCGATGGCTTCGACCAGTCGATCCAGCTGCTTCTGACCGGCCGCGCCGACGCCACGATCAATGACAGCCTGTCGTTCCTCGACTTCAAGAAGCACAAGCCCGACGCCAATGTGAAGATTGCCGCGCAAGAGGAAAACGCCGACTATTCCGGCGTCATCGTACGCAAGGGCGATCCGGAGCTGGTCGCCGCGATCAACAAGGCGCTGGCCGACATCAAGGCCGACGGCACCTATAAGAAGATCGCCGACACCTATTTCGGCCAGGATGTTTCGAAGTAATCTACGAGGCGAGCCGCTCCGCGGCCATGAGACACATAGAGCGGCGAGCCGTCTTTGACGGCCCGCCGCTTTTGTCGTGATATGGCAGACGCATTCTCGCCTTGACCAAGCTGCTTCGACCAATCTGGAGGGTCATACGTGCCGCACTGGCTGCAACTGATGCTGGAGTCGCTGCCTTCGCTGCTGTGGGCGGCGCTGATCTTCACCGTGCCGCTGACGCTGTTGTCCTTCGCCTTGGGGCTGGCCGTTGGGTTGGGTGCAGCACTCGCCCGGCTGTTCGGCCCCAAGCCGCTGGTCGCGCTTGTGCGCTTCTATGTCTGGATCTTCCGGGGTACGCCACTTTTGGTGCAGCTGTTCCTCATCTTCTACGGCCTGCCGTCGGTCGGCATCCTGCTCGACGCCTTCACGGCGGCGTTGATCGGATTCACGCTCAACATCGGCGCCTACACGTCGGAAATCATCCGCGCGGCAATAGGCTCGGTGCCGAAAGGCCAGTGGGAAGCCGCCTATTCGATCGGCATGACCTGGGGCCAGGCGATGCGGCGTACAGTTCTGCCGCAAGCCGGCCGGGTCGCGGTGCCGCCGCTCTCCAACACCTTCATCTCGCTGGTCAAGGACACGTCGCTGGCCGCCGCCATCACCGTGCCGGAGATGTTCCAGGCGGCGCAGCGCATCGTCGCCACCACCTATGAGCCGCTGATCCTCTATGTCGAGGCGGCGATCCTCTATTTGGCGCTGAGTTCGGTGCTGTCGGCCTTGCAGACGCGGTTGGAGACCCGGCTCAACCGCTATGGCGGCTTCCTGGAGGCGCGCTCATGATCGGCCTCAGCAACATCGAAAAGCGCTTCGGCGACAATCTCGTGTTGAAGGGCGTGACGGTCACCATTGCCGAAGGCAGCGTCACGGCGCTGGTCGGTCCGTCGGGCGGGGGAAAGAGCACCCTGCTGCGCTGTATCAACCTCCTGGAGATCCCGACCTCGGGCACGGTGCGCATTGGCGACGAGACGCTCGAATTCCACCCCGGCGGCAGGGTTCCGGCCAGGGATATCCAGCGCCTGCGGCTGCAGACTGGCATGGTGTTCCAGAACTTCCAGCTGTTTCCGCATCGCACTGCGATCGAGAACGTCATGGAAGGGCTGGTGACGGTGTTGAAATGGCCGCCTGAGAGGGCACGCGAGCGGGCACTGGCTCTGCTGGAGAAGGTCGGGATGGTGCACAAGGCAGACGCCTGGCCAGCGACGCTGTCGGGCGGCCAGCAGCAGCGCGTGGCGATCGCCCGCGCGTTGGCGCCGTCGCCGAAAGTGTTGCTCTGCGACGAGCCGACCTCGGCGCTCGACCCGGAACTGGCGCAAGAGGTGGTCGAGGTGCTTGGCAAGCTCGCCAGCGAAGGCACGACCATGGTGATGGCGACGCATGATCTGCGCCTCGCCTCCAAGATCGCCCAGGAAGTGGTGTTCCTCGATGCCGGCGTCGTCGTCGAGAAGGGGCCGGCCGCGGTGCTGTTCAACAATCCGCAGCAGCAACGGACGAAGCGGTTCATCGCAACGCTGAAGCAGGAGGCTGAGAAGGAAGGCGGCGGCGAGGTGTAACTGCCGTCACCTCCTAGAATGCGAAAAAACCCGGCGCGAGGCCGGGTTTTTCATGAATTCAAAGGCGAGAAGGATCAGGCAGCTTCTTCCTGCTCGGCCTCTTCATTGTCGGCCTTGGCGCCACGCTTAGGGCCCTTGTTGAGGTTGACCTCGATCAAGCGCACGGCTTCGGTTTCCGACATGCGGTTGACGGCCGCGATCTCGCGGGCCATGCGGTCGAGCGCCGCCTCATAAAGCTGGCGCTCGGAATAGGACTGCTCCGGCTGGTTGTCGGCGCGGTAGAGGTCGCGCACGACTTCCGAGATCGAGATCAGGTCGCCCGAATTGATCTTCGCATCATATTCCTGGGCGCGGCGCGACCACATGGTGCGCTTGACGCGGGCGCGGCCCTGCACGACCTTCAGCGCGCGCTCGACATAATCCTCCTCCGACAGCTTGCGCATGCCGATGGAGGTCGCCTTGGCGACCGGCACCTTCAGGCGCATCTTGTCCTTCGAAAAGTCGATGACGAACAGTTCCAGCTTGTGTCCAGCAACTTCCTGCTCGTCGATCGAGACGATCTGGCCGACGCCGTGCGCCGGGTAGACGATGTACTCGCCGGTCTTGAAACCGTGACGCGCAGCGGTGGACTTCTTCTGCGGGGTGATCGTTGCCATTACGCCCTGAACTCCTTGTTGTGGCACCGGCGTCCTGCCGGTCCGAACTCGCGCGATCGGGGAAGCCGATCGTTAGCCGCACAACAGATGAACCCATCGGAAAAGCCGGACCGGCAAACCGCAACATCGCGACCGCCTGGCCCAGATCGCTCTGGTCCGAATGGGATTTTCACCTTTCAGTGATTTGGGGCGTCTGCGCCATAAATCGACGTTGTGTCACCGGCATGTTTCGCTGATGTAACACAAAAAGTCGGAAGAATCAAGGTTTTGCTGCATACGCGAAGGCCACAGGTCAGCGCCGGCTGTCAAGCCGGTTAATGTGACGTGCCTCTTACCCGGCGTAATACCGGCCTTTGCGGCCGTGTTGTCAATCGCCTTCGCCGGGCTCGGCCGAGAAGTATTTCTCAAACTTGCCGGCCTCGCCGTCGAAGGATTTGGCGTCTGCCGGCGGTTCCTTCTTGGCGGTGATGTTGGGCCATTTCTCGGCGTATTCGGTGTTGACCTGCAGCCATTTGTCGAGGCCGGGTTCGGTGTCCGGCTTGATTGCGTCGGCCGGGCATTCCGGCTCGCAAACGCCGCAGTCGATGCACTCGTCGGGGTGGATGACGAGCATGTTCTCGCCTTCGTAGAAACAGTCGACCGGACAGACTTCGATGCAGTCCATGTATTTGCATTTGATGCAATTGTCGGTCACGACATAGGTCATCGGTCGGCTCCGGGACGTCCCATTTTGTTGGGCTTTTTCCGTCAGGTAACGCCTTTGTCGACCGCTTGCAAGGGTAGCCATTGCGGACGGTGCCGGTGTTTCCGGAATGGAATTCCAGACTGCAGGCCCGGCGGAAGTCAGTCATGTCCCGCAGAGCGTCTGTTTGCCGGGCTCAGTTCTCGCCTCAGGCGTGCCGTTGTCCCAGAACCACTGCGTGTTTTTGGACGCCAGGCATCAATCTTCGCCGAGCAATCGGTCGGTCTGGCGACGTTCCTTCTTGGTCGGGCGGCCGCTGCCGGCCTCGCGCAGCCCCGGAATTGCATCGGGAGGGGCTTCGCCCTTCGGTGCGGGCGGTGGCGACATATCCTCGTAGAGCGTCCGGGCCTCCTCGGCCGGGCCGCGCCGTGCACCGGCACCAAGCACCTTCCAGATGAAGATGCGGCGTTCGAGCGTGATGGTCAGGACGTCGCCTGGCTTGACTTGGTCGGAGGCCTGCGCTGCTTTGTCGCGATTGATGCGGACGCGGCCGGCGACGACCAACTTCGCCGCCAGCGAGCGCGATTTCACGGCGCGGGAGAAGAACAGCCATTTGTCGATGCGCTGGCGGCCTTCGGCAACCATCGAAGCGAGCCGGGTTCTACTTCTTCAGCTGGTCGCGGAGAGCGGCGAGCTTGGCGAAGGGCGAATCCGGATCGAAACGCACCGGGCGCTCCTCGCGCGGCTTCGGCTGGAAGGCCGGCTTGCCGCCTTGCGGGCCACCTTTGCCATCCGGCCTGCCACCCTTCCAGTCGGGACGGCCTTCGCGGCGGTCGGGACGTTCGCCCTGCGGCCTGCCATCACGTCGCTGTTCGCCTTCGGCCTGCGGCTTGGGCTTGAATTTCGAGCGGTCGAAGCGCGGCTTGCCGGCTCCATCGCGCCGTCCTTCATGGGCCGGGCGTTCTCCGGGTGCAGCAGCGGCCGGTGCGCCGGCGGCATCCGCAGGCGCATCGCTTCGGCCGCGCGCTTGTCCGTTGCGCGGGCGATTGTTCCTGCGGTTGTCATCGCGGTTGCGCGGGCGCTGTTCGAAGCGGCCCTGACGCCACAACAGGATGGGTTTTGGTGCTTCGGCTTCCGGCGCGGGTTCGCCGACAGCTGCTTCAGTCACCGCCACAGGTTCGTCCGGCGCGGCGTCCGTTGCGGGCGCGGCATTTGCCGCCAGGTCGGGCGTTGCGGCTTCTTCTGCCGCTGCAACTTCGATCTCGGCAGTCTCAGTCTCTGCCTGCGGCTCAACCGGCGCCGGTTCGGCGACGTCGGGCGCAGCCTCGGCAACAGGCGCTTCGTCTTGCACGGTTTCGACTGGAGCGTCCGCCTGTTCTTCCACGGCAGGCGCAGCAGGTTCCGCCGCGGCGTCGGAGGTGATTTCGGCGGGAATTTCGACCGTGGTTTCCGAAACGGCCACTGCGTCCGATGCCGGCTCCGACCCTTCGACGGCTGCCTCTGCTGCGGCATCCGTTGCCGCGGCTTCCGCCGCTTTGGCCTGCTCGGCTCGTGCAGCTTCTTCCGTCGCCAGTTTCGCCACCGCCGCTTCGCGGGCGGCGTTGTCCTGCGCTTCGAGCCGCGCCTTGACCTCGACGGCCGGCTTAGGCTCGGCACGGTAGCCGAGACCCTTGAGAATTTCTTCCATGTCGTCGGCGGTGGCGCCGAGGATCGACATCATCGGCGGCGTCACCATGAAGGACTGGCCGTCATAGGCGCCGTCCGGGCGCTGGCCGAGGCCGGGCTTCCAGTTGGTCGCCGGACGGATCAGATCCGCCAGCCGTTCCAGTATGTCGATGCGCACGGCGCGACGGCCGAGATTGCGGTAGCCGGCAAGCTTATAGAACGTCTTGTCGAAAGCAGGGTCGATCACCACCGAGGTGCGACCCGAGGCGAGCGCATGGACCACGTCGCCAAAACCCGGCTTGTCCTTGCCGTCGTTCTTCAGCGCCCACAACAGCGTCACCAGTCCGGCAGGCGCCGGCTTGATCAGCGCCGGCACGAAGACATGGTAGGCGCCGAAGCGCACGCCAAGCCGGCGAAGGGCGGCGCGGCCTTCCTGGTCGAGCGACTTCATCTCCTCGGCGATGTCGCGGCGGTTGATGAGGCCGAAATTCTCGACCAGCTGGAAGGCGATGCCGCGGCCGATGCCGGAAATCTGGTCGGCGTTTTTCAAGTCGACCAGTGGCTTCAGCAGCGACTCGATCTGGAAATTGACGAAACGCTCGGCACGCGCG
>NZ_RZTB01000014.1:60690-89646 GCF_003997735.1 Mesorhizobium sp. M7A.F.Ca.MR.148.00.0.0
GGTCAGTTGTTCGTCGGCCAGCAGCACCAGCCGCGGCTTCAGCGCGTCTTCGCCTGATACAAGCGTGCCGATCGGCGCGCCGATCCAGCGCAGCGTGCCGTCCGAGCCGAGCGCGATGTCGCCATTGGCCGAGGCGCCGAAGCGTTCGGCGCGCGATTCGAACTCGGCGGCCAGCGCCTTCTGGGCAGCGGTGCGCACCGCCTTGGCGTCTTCGCCGCCGGCGGTCTGGTCGGCGGTGAAGCGGAACCCTTGCAACTCGCCGACATGGTGGCCTTCGACAAGGACGGTTCCGGTAGGGCTAATTTCGGCTTCAGGCATGGTATTTTCTCTAAGGCGCCGCATGAGGACGGAAGTCCTGCGGTCTACGAAGCGTTTCGTCAACCGCTCATGCAGCGCATCCGACAATCTGTCTTCGATTTCGCGCGTCTTTTCCTGCCAGTGTGCCTGATCGGCCAGCCAGCTGGGCCGGTTCGACACGAATGTCCAGGTGCGGATCTGGGCTATGCGATGCGACAGCGTGTCAATGTCGCCCTCGGTGGTGTCGGCGCGGCGCACCTGCTCGGCCATGTAATTCTCGTCGACATGGCCGTGGCGTGCGAGGTCCGTGTAGATCGAGGCAATGAGGTCGGCATGCTGCGCCGGCGCGATCCTGCGGTAGTCGGGCAGCGCGCAGGCTTCCCACAGCAGCGCCACGCGCTTGGCATTGGTGGTGAGCGCGCGAATGTCCTCGTCGCGCGACAGATGCTCGAGCGCCTGCGCGTCGACGGCAGGCAATGCCCGCGTCAGTCCCTCGACCGGAGCGTTGGTCTCGATCGAGCGCTTCAGCGCGTCGAGGCTGGCAAAGTCGAAATGCGCGGTGCGCCACTGCAGCACCTTCACCGGATCGAAATCGTGGCCTTCGATCTTCTTGATCAGCTCTTCGTCGAGCGGGTCGACCTGGCCGGTGACACCGAACGTGCCGTCGCGCAGATGCCGGCCGGCGCGGCCGGCGATCTGGCCGAGCTCGGCCGCGGTCAGGTTGCGGTACTGGAAGCCATCGAACTTGCGGTTCTGGGCGAAGGCGACGTGGTCGAGATCGAGATTGAGACCCATGCCGATGGCGTCGGTGGCGATGAGGTAGTCGACATCGCCGGACTGGAACAGCGCCACCTGGGCGTTGCGGGTGCGCGGCGAGAGCGCGCCGAGCACGACGGCGGCACCGCCTTGCTGGCGGCGGATCAACTCGGCGATGGCGTAGACCTCGTCGGCGGAGAAGGCGACGATTGCCGTGCGCCGCGGCAGGCGGGTCAGCTTCTTGGAGCCGGCATAGGCAAGATGCGACAGCCTCGGCCGCGTCACCACCGAGACACCCCTCAGCAGGCGCTGCAGGATACCGTGCATGGTGGCGGCACCCAGCAGCAGCGTCTCCTGGCGGCCGCGCAGGTGCAGGATGCGATCGGTGAAGATGTGGCCGCGCTCGAGGTCACCGGCGAGCTGCACCTCGTCGATGGCGACAAAGGCGGCGTCGGTCTCGCGCGGCATGGCCTCGACGGTGCAGACCGAATATCTGGCGCCCGGCGGCTGGATCTTTTCCTCGCCGGTGATCAGCGCAACCTTGTGGGCGCCGACCTTTTCGCAGACGCGGGCGTAGACCTCGCGCGCCAGAAGTCTGAGCGGCAGGCCGATGATCCCACTCTCATGCGCCACCATGCGCTCGATGGCGAGATGGGTCTTGCCGGTGTTGGTCGGCCCGAGCACGGCGGTCACGTCGCGGCCCGACAGGATCAGCGGCTCTGTGTGTTTGGGCTGGATGTTCATCAACCTAGAATAAGGCTTCTGGGACCTGGAAATAAGGCTTCTGGCCTCTGGTTGTCGGGAGCGTGCCTCAAATGGCGCGTATGACAGGCGACACATAGGGATTTCGGGCGCGAAGCGAAAGCGGAATGTTCCGCCAGCGGCCAGAAGGTGGTTTTGTCAAGCTTCCAATCGGCTGCGGATTAACGGATAGAACGAGTCTGGAACGAATCGGCGACGAATCAGTGACTCCTGCAGATTCAGCTTTTGTTCACGGCTACATGTGGATTTCGCGGCCGCGAGTCGCACCACATGCTGAATCGCTGAACTGGCCCGTTTCATGCTAAGAGGGTGTTGCCGTTAACCTTTGCCTGGTAACAATCACGGTGGCTAGGCGCGCCTCGACCAACATGATGAAATTGTTGATCTTTCTTAACCTGCGTTAAGCAGTTGGGCAGGCGATTCCGGCTGTCGTCGTTAACGTTCGGCTCATAGCCGGAACGAATCGGCGACGAATCAGCGATGGCGTGATTTTCCCGATTTGTTCGCCCCAATATCTTGTGTTGTGAACAGCTTATCCACCGAGAATCCACAGGTTACGAAGCAGCTTTCGCACAGGGCGGCGGGTGGCTGTTAACCTCCGCGTGCCGCTTCGGCACAGATTGGTTGCATGCTTTGGCTAGGTGCAGCCGCTGCATGATGACCGGTCCGGCCGGACCGCTGGTTCAGGCCGTGTCCTCTCCAGTGGCATAGCGTTGCAGCGCAGGGCCGACGTTCCGGATGATCTCGTGGTGTGACAGAGCGACGACGGGCGGTAGCCGCAGCACATATCGGCACATCGCCAAACCCAGCAACTGGCTCGAAATGAGCCCGGCCCTTCGCCCGGCGTCGGCGAGATCGCCGACCGCCGCAACCACCGGCCTCACCTGGTTGGCGAATATCTCGCGCATTTTTTCAGCGGCGAATTCGTTCGACGCCGCGGAACGCAGCAGAATTGCCATGCCGGGTCCGCTGGCCGGGCCTTCCCAGACTTCGAGAAACCGCCTGATCAAAGTTTCGCCGACGGTGGCCGGGTCGATTACCCGAAGTGCCGGCAGTTGCAGGTCGACGAGTGCCGCCCGGGCGAACAATTCGTCCTTGCTGCGGAAATAGCGGATCACCATGGCCGGATCGATCGAGGCGCGGGTCCCGACATCGCGGATCGACGCGCCGTCATAGCCGTGCTCGGCAAACAGATCTCTGGCGGCATCCAGGATTTGCCCTCGGGTGCGATCCGACTTGCTCGGCTTTTTCGAATGATTCGTGCTCATGAAAATCAAATATCAACGGGCGTTGACAAACTCAAGCACCCAAGATAAAAGTCACCAATCGTTGACAAACGGAGAGAGAAAATGCTGCCTGATACCACCGAAGTCCTGGTCATAGGCGCCGGCCCGACCGGCCTGGCGCTGTCCATTGCCCTGCATCAGGCAGGCGTCGATCACGTCGTGGTCGACCGCCTCGCCGAAGGCCTCAACACCTCACGTGCCGGAGTGATCCACGCGCAGACGCTGGAGACACTCGAGCCGCTTGGCGTCACGGGGCGGCTGGTCGAACTCGGCCTGAAGCTTGACAACTTCGCCATACGTGATCGCGACCGGGTCCTAATCAACCTCGATTTCTCGAGCCTGCCCTCGGCGTATCCCTACGTGCTGATGATTCCGCAGAACCTAACCGAGAAGATCCTCACTGAGCGCATCGCCGGGTTGGGCGGTGTCGTCCATCGCGGCGTCGAGGCGAAGGAGGTATTGCAGGGGGTCGATGGCGCACACGTCACGGTCGTCCAGAATGGTCGCGAAAAGACGATCTCGGCGCGTTACGTCGTCGGTGCGGACGGCATGCACAGCGTGGTACGCGAGGCCGCCGGCATAGGCTTCGATGGCGAGGCCTATGCAGGGTCTTTTGTACTCGCCGACGTGCGCCTTGACTGGCCGCTCGGGCCAACGGAGGTGTCGCTGCTGTTCTCCCCGGCCGGACTGGTCGTCGTCGCGCCACTGCCGGACGGATCATATCGCATCGTAGCGACCATGGATGAGGCGCCTGAGCGGCCTGGCATTGCCGACATACAGGCGCTGCTCGACAGTCGCGGCCCGTCGGCCAGCCCGGCGCAGGTGCTCGACCTGACCTGGAGTACACGGTTCCGCGTGCATCACCGCCTTGCCAAGTCCTACCGCCAGGGGCACCTGTTTGTCATGGGCGACGCCGCCCATGTGCACAGCCCAGCCGGCGGCCAAGGCATGAACACCGGCCTGATCGATGCCGTGGTGCTGGGAGAACTGCTCGGCGACGTGATCAACGGTGTCCGCCCGGAAAGCGAACTCGACCTCTACGAGACGCTTCGGCGTCCCGCGGCACAAGAGGTGATCGAACTGGCGGGCAGGCTGACAGGCATGGCGCTTGTCCGCACACCGCTGCGGCGCGTCCTGCGCAATTTCGTGCTCGGCGTCGTCAACATGATGCCGTTCGTCAAGCGCAGGATCTCGATGAAATTGTCAGGTCTCAGCCGGGCCGAAATGGCGACGCTGCTGGCGTCGTCGCAGCCGGGCGTGCGCAAGCAAGCGATGAAACGGGAGCTCAAGCTGGTTGCCTGATCTCGAGGCGCCGGACAACTTCCGGCGCTGTATCGGAGCAGTTGCGTCTAAAGACGAACGTGCCGGCGACACCGCCGGCACCTGCACATTCAAGCCACGTGGTTGTCGTCAGGCGAAGTATTGGCCACCGTTGGCCGTGATGGTCGAGCCGGTGATGAAGCCTGCATCTTCGGATGCGAGGAAGACGACGCAGCGCGCGATTTCTTCCGGTTCGCCGAGGCGGCCGACGGGGATTTGCGGGATGATGCGGTCGTTGAGCACCCTCTCGTCGATCGCCTTGACCATCTCGGTGGCGATGTAGCCAGGGCAGATGACGTTGACGGTGATGCCCGCGCGAGCTCCCTCTTGAGCGAGGGCTTTGCTGAAACCGATGTCGCCAGCCTTGGCGGCGGAATAGTTGACCTGGCCGGCCTGGCCTTTCTGGCCGTTGATCGACGAGATGGTGATGACGCGGCCGAACTTGCGGTCGCGCATGCCGCTCCACAGCGGATGCGTCATGTTGAAGACGCCGGACAGGTTGGTGTCGATGACCTCTTTCCACTGCTCGCGCGTGATCTTGTGGAACATGGCGTCCCGGGTGATGCCGGCGTTGTTGACCAGCACCGAGACCGGGCCGAGATCGGCCTCGACTTGGCGGATGCCTGCGGCGCAGGCATCATAGTCGGCGACCGACCATTTGTAGACGGGAATGCCGGTCTCGGTCTTGAATTTCGCCGCTGCGGCGTCATTGCCGGCATAGTTCGCCGCAACCGAATAGCCGACGGTCTTCAATGCGATCGAGATCGCCGCGCCGATGCCGCGCGATCCGCCTGTGACGATTGCTACCTTGGTCATGCGTGTTCCCTCCCTTTGGTCGGGAGAGCGAATAGGGAGTAGCGAATAGCGAGTAGGGATCTACGTCCCGTCGCGCTGACGCAATTCTTCCCTATTGACTACTCCCTATTCGCTACTCACTTCTTTTTCAGAGTGCTTCGATGCACATGGCGACGCCCATGCCGCCGCCGATGCACAAGGTGGCGAGGCCTTTCTTGGCGCCGCGCCGGCGCATCTCGAAGACCAGTGTGTTGAAGACACGGGCGCCGGAAGCACCGATCGGGTGGCCGATGGCGATGGCGCCGCCATTGACGTTGACGATCGAAGGATCCCAGCCCATGTCCTTGTTGACGGCGCAGGCCTGCGCGGCAAAGGCCTCGTTGGCCTCGACCAGGTCGAGATCGCCGACCGACCAGCCGGCCTTTTCCAAGGCCTTGCGCGATGCTGGGATCGGGCCGGTGCCCATGATCTGCGGATCGACGCCGGCGGTTGCCCAGGACACGATGCGTGCCAGCGGGGTGATGCCGCGCCTCACCGCTTCCGCCTCGCTCATCAGCAGCGCGCCGGCGGCACCGTCATTGATGCCGGAGGCGTTGGCGGCGGTCACCGTGCCGTCCTTGTCGAAGGCCGGCTTCAGCTTGATCATGGCGTCGAGCGTGGCGCCGTGGCGGATGTATTCGTCCTGGTCGACAATGGTGTCGCCCTTCTTGCCCTTGAGTGTGACGGCGACGATCTCGTCCTTGAACTTGCCGGCCTTCTGCGCGGCCTCGGCCTTGTTTTGCGAGGCGAGCGCGAACTGGTCCTGGTCTTCGCGGGTGATCTGGAACTGACGCGCGACGTTTTCGGCGGTGTTGCCCATGTGATAGCCGTTGAAGGCGTCCCACAGCCCGTCCTTGATCATGGTGTCGATCAGCTTGAAGTCGCCCATCTTGACGCCGGCGCGCAGGTGCTGGGCATGCGTCGAAAGCGACATCGATTCCTGGCCGCCGGCGATGATCACCTTGGCGTCGCCGATGGCGATCTGCTGCATGCCGAGCGCAATGGCACGAAGGCCCGAGCCGCAAACCTGATTGAGGCCCCAGGCTGTGGTTTCCTTGGGCAGGCCGGCATTGATCGATGCCTGGCGGGCCGGGTTCTGGCCTTGCGCGGCGGTCAGCACCTGGCCGAGGATGACCTCGTCGACCTCGCCTGGTTCGACACCGGCACGCGACAGCAATTCCCTGATGACGACGGCGCCGAGTTCATGCGCAGGGGTGGCGGCGAAGGCGCCGTTGAAGGAGCCGACCGGCGTGCGCGCCGCACTGGCAATGACGATGGAAGCGGACATTTTCTTCTCCAGACTTCAAGGGTGTTGCTCTGTCGTTGGGGACTTTTCTTGCCCTTTCCCAACCCCAAGTCAAACCGGAAATGGGCATGGCGCCCATGCGCCGCAAGCAGGCCGTGCCTTGCCAGGGCGACCATTCGTCCATTGCTGCGCAGCATATTTTGCCTGCTATGCAGCATTTAGGGATCCCGCACTGCACAAACTGCTTGGAATTGTGAAGCTTTTGCGCATATCCTCAAAAAAAAGGCACAATCGTTATCGGCGGCTTGCTCAGAGGCGCGCCGGTGTCCCCGGGAGGATGTAGATGGCCGCTAAAGACGATCCGATCATCATCAAGAAATACGCCAATCGCCGCCTCTACAACACCGGCACCAGCACCTATGTGACGCTCGAGGACCTCGCCGAGATGGTCAAGAAGGGCGAGGAGTTTACCGTCCAGGACGCCAAGACCGGCGACGACATCACGCATCCGGTGCTGACACAGATCATCTTCGAACTGGAGAACAAGGACGGGCAAAACATGCTGCCGATCCCGTTCCTGCGCCAGCTGATCGCCTATTATGGCGACCAGATGCAGATGATCGTGCCGAGCTTCCTCGAACAGTCGATGCTTGCCTTTTCCAAGGAGCAGGAGCGCTTTCGCGAGCAGATGAAGGGGGCGATCGGCAAGTCGCCGCTCGACATGATGAAGATCACCACGCCGATCAAGGCGCTGGAGGAACAGACACGCCGCAACATGGAAATGTTCCAGAATGCGATGCGGCTGTTCACGCCGTTCCCGCCCGCCGGCACCGCGCCAGCCGCCGCGCCATCGCCCGAGCCGGCCAGGAAGGAAACGTCAGAAAAACCCGACGATCTTCAGGAACTGAAGGACCAGATCGCGGCCATGCAGCGCAAGCTCGACACGATGTCCTGAGCGCTTGGCGCTCTTGCAACCCTACACCAGCACGCCCTCATAGCGGCCGCGCGGCCTGATGACACTTCTGCTTGTTATCTGTTCGACCGTGTGCTCGGCCCAGCCGACGCTGCGTGCGAGCGCAAACAGGCGAAACGGCGCATCGCGCGGCAAGCCAAGGCTGCGCGTCAGCGCTGCCAGCCCAAAGTCGATGTTGGGAAGCGCGCCGGTCGCCGCAAGGGCAGCATCGCGCAGCGACGATAGTGTGCCGTCAACCTCGATCACCGACAGAAGCGCCGCCCCTCGGGGATCGCCGTCAGGATAGAGCTGATGACCGAACCCCGGCAATGGCCGGTCGTGGCTGAGCCAGCGCCGGATCGTCGCATCGGCGCCATGTCGGGCCGCATCGTCGGCCACTTGCATCACCGCCTCGCCGGCGCCGCCATGGCGAGGACCGGACAGCGTCGCGAGCCCGGCCAGCAGGCAAGCGGCCAGCGGCGCGCCGGTCGAGGCTGCGACGCGCGCGGCGAAGGTCGACGCATTCAGTTCATGATCGGCAAGCAGGACAAGCGCGCGGCGGATCGCGTTGGCGCCGCCGGCGTCCACCGACCAGGCCTGCGCCAGCCGCTGATGGACGGGATCTGGTCCTGCCGGTGCGCCCAGCGCGGCGGCCAGCACGCCGACAGCGTGCGCGGCATCGGCATGCAGCGAGGCCCGGTTACGCCCAAGCGACGGGCGCCCTTGGCCGGCTAGCACGGCAAGTTGCGCAAAAGCCGAGGCCCGGCCGGCTTGATGGGGCGCATCCGGCGACGGTGCTTCGAAAGCCACCGGTTCCGGCAGAGCCCAGAGAATGGCGGCGGCTTCTTCCAGTGTGGCGTGCCCGGAGAGCACTGCGGCGTCCTGCCCGCGATAGATGAGCCGACCGTGCGAGACGGTCGAGATCGCCGTTGCGATCGAGGGTTCGCCCCAGGCAATGGCGCTTTCTGCGATGACTGATGGGCTCCGTCCGCGCGCCCGGCGGGTCGCCAGTGCGGCGATATCGTCGGCGCGGTACTGGCTGCGGCGCGGATCGGCGCGGTCGGGCCGCATGCCGATGCGCCCACGGCTGACATAGGCGTACAGCGTCTGCGCCCGCACCTTGAGGCGCTCAAGCGCCTCTTCCCGGGACAACCACTCGGACATATCGAGCCCTGATATTGATTCTATTGATCAAGATTGATGGAAACGTTGCCCATCTCTATCTCCGATCCGGAAATGCTTCAAGGAGACAGGCTATGGCGAATGGGCTCGATGACGTGGTGGCGGCGGAAACCGTGCTTTCCGATGTGGATGGTCTTGGTGGCCGTCTGACGATCCGAGGTCATTCGCTGCCGGAGCTGGCCGGCCGCTTGAACTATGCCCAGGTGATGCGGTTGCTGCTCGACGGCTTCTTCGACGACCTTCCCGATGAGGCGCAACTGACGCGGGCACTGGGCCAGGCACGCGCTGAGGTGTTCGAACGGCTCTTGCCCTCGCTGCCCCTGCTGGCGTCGCTCGATGTTTACAGCGCCATGCGCGCCGGCATGGCGCTGCTGCCGGACGGCGAGACCTTGACCGATGCCTTGCTGCTCATCGCAGCGCCCGCCGTGCTGACGCCGGCCCTGCTGCGCCTGCAGCGCGGCGAGCAGCCGATCGCGCCGGACAGCCGCGCCGATGAGGCCGCCGACATGCTGAGGATGCTGAGCGGCAGCGTCGCCTCGACGGCGCTGGCGAAGGCGCTCGATACCTATCTCGTGACCGTCTGCGATCATGGCCTCAATGCGTCGACCTTTGCGACGCGCGTGGTGGCCTCGACGCAGGCCGGCCTGACATCCTCCGTGCTGGCCGGGCTCGGCGCGCTAAAGGGGCCGCTGCATGGCGGGGCGCCCGGTCCGGTGATCGAGATGCTGGATGCGATCCAGGCGCATGGCGATGCCGCCGGCTGGCTTCGCGACGAGATCTCGCACGGCAGGCGCATCATGGGTTTCGGGCACCGCATCTACCGTGTGCGCGATCCGCGCGCCGACGTGCTGAAGGCCGTCGTGCGGCAACTCGGCGGCGAGGGCGAAACCGGCCGCCGGCTGGCATTCGCGGAGACAGTGGAACAGGCAGCGCTCGACGTGCTGCGGATCGCCAAGCCGTCGCGCTCGCTGCAGACCAATGTAGAGTTCTTCACCGCGCTGCTGTTGGAGGCGGCGGGCTTTCCGCCACAAGCTTTCAGCAATGTCTTTGCCGCCGGGCGCGTCGCCGGCTGGATCGCGCATGCGCGCGAACAGCAGACGACCGGGCGGCTGATCCGCCCGCAGTCGCGCTATGTCGGGCCGGTGCCGGAGCTGGCTGCCTGAGGCTTATGGCGCCTGGCGAGCGACCGGCGATCCAAACGATATCCTCCTGGTGAGCGGCCGTGTGGCCGCTCATGACGAAAATTTCATCTCCTCAAAAATTCTGGCCGCTGTTATTGCGTCGCATTGAGCATATATGCTGCAGTGCAACATAAGCTCGCTCTTGCCGCAACCAGAGGACTCCGCCCTTGGCCGCTAGAAAAACCGCAGTCATCACCGGCTCCACATCGGGCATTGGGCTGGCCATCGCCCAGGCCTTGGCGGCCGAAGGCCATAATGTCGTCGTCAACTCTTTCTCCGACACGACCGCCGACCACGCCATCACTGATGCGATCGCCAAACAGCACGGGGTGAAAACCGCCTACATCAAGGCGGACATGTCGAAACCGGCGGAATGCCGGGCGCTTGTCGCCAAGGCGGCTGAGACATTCGGATCGGTCGATATCCTCGTCAACAATGCCGGCATCCAGCATGTCGCGCCGGTTGAGGACTTTCCGATCGAGAAATGGGACGCCATCATCGCCATCAATCTGTCGTCGGCGTTCCACACCATTGCAGCCGCGATCCCGCTGATGAAGGAGGCCGGCGGTGGCCGGATCGTCAACATCGCCTCGGCGCACGGCCTAGTCGCGTCGCCGTTCAAATCGGCCTATGTCTCGGCGAAGCACGGCATCATGGGCTTGACCAAAACGGTCGCACTCGAACTGGCGCGTGAAAAAATCACCTGCAACGCCATCTGCCCCGGATATGTGCTGACGCCGCTGGTCGAGGCGCAGATCCCCGACCAGATGAAAGCCCATCAGATGGATCGCGAGACCGTCATCCGTGAGGTCATGCTGGACAAGCAGCCGACCAAGGAATTCGTCACGGTGGAGCAGATCGCGGCAGCGGCGGTGTTCCTGTGCTCGGACGCGGCAGCGCAGATCAACGGCACGCATCTCTCGGTCGATGGCGGCTGGACCGCCGCGTGAGGCGCAAAATCTTCTCATCTATCCAAAACGAACCAAGGACGACGCCATGACCAAAAACGGCAAGGCGGAGGAGACAAAGAAGAAGATCAACATCGCGCTTCAGGGCGGCGGCTCGCACGGGGCCTTTTCCTGGGGTGTGCTCGACCGCCTGCTGGAGGACGGACGGCTGGAAATATCAGCAGTGTCCGGCACCAGCGCCGGCGCCATGAACGCAGTGGCGCTGGCCGACGGATATGTGCGCGGAGGTGTCGAGGGAGCGCGGCAGAAACTTGACGATTTCTGGCGCGCGGTGGCGGCCAAGGGCCGGTTCAGCCCGGTACACCGCATGCCGTGGGATGTCGCCTGGGGCAACTGGTCGATCGAGAATACGCCTGGCTATGTCATCTTCGACACCATGTCGCGGGTGTTCTCGCCCTATGTCGCCAATCCGCTCGGCTTCAACCCGCTGCGCGACGTGGTTCAGCAGGAGATCGATTTCGACAATGTCCGCGCCTGCAAGTCGATGGAACTGTTCATCTCGGCGACCAATGTCGAGACCGGACAGTTGCGCGTCTTTTCCCATGGCGAGATCGACCTCGACACGGTGATGGCCTCGGCCTGCCTGCCGCAACTGTTCCGTGCTGTCGAGATCAAGGGGGTGCCCTATTGGGATGGCGGCTATGGCGGCAACCCGGCGCTTTATCCGTTCTTCAAGACGGCTGCGACCGAGGACGTGCTTCTGGTGCAGATCAATCCGGTGGTGCGGGAGGGAACACCAAGAAGCGCCAACGAGATCCAGAACCGCATCGACGAGATCGCCTTCAACGCCGGGTTGCTGCGCGAATTCCGCTCGATCGCCTTCGTCAAGGAACTGATCGCCGCCGGCCGTCTGCCGCATGGCGAGTATCGCGACATCCGCATGCACCGCATCGATGCCGACGAGGCGTTCAAGGACCTGTCGGCGTCCTCGAAGGTCAACGCCGAATGGGCGTTTCTGACCTACCTGCGTGATCTCGGCCGCACCGCCGCCAGCGACTGGCTGGAAGAGAATTACGAGGCCGTCGGCAAGCGACCGACGCTCGATCTCTCCGGCGAACTCGATGACGGCTTCAAGCCGGTGCGCGGTCCGGCACCTGGCCGGCGGGTCAAGGAATTTCTTGCGGCGCGCAAGAACCCGGAGGCAGAGCGCCGGCGCGCCTGAGCGACCAATCAATGTGCATCGATTGGTCCGCAATCATGCCTTCAAGGTCAGGTCGATCACCCTGATCAGGGCAGCGGCCGCCTGCCGCTGTCCCTCCGGATCTCTGATCCGCGCCTTCATGCCTTCCAGCCCGTCGAGCAGCATGTCGGCAAGCAGTTGCGCCGACAGGCCTCTGGCCGCCAGGTCGACGCCGTTCCTGGCTGCCTCGTGCTCGATCGCAGCGCCGATGTGTTGGCCAAGCCCGCCGCGCCAGCAGCCTACCAGATCGCCAAGGCTCGATTTCATGTCCAGCAATTCGGCGCCGTGCGGCGAAGCAACGACCGCGCCCATCATCGAGATGAATGCCTCGTCGATGGCCCGCATCATGCGCTCGGTGAAAGGGCCATCGCCGGATAGGGCAATCTTTGCCGCCTCGACCGAGCGTGACAGGATCATCATGGCGATGGCGCGGAAAATGTCGGTCTTGTTCTTGAACAGGAGATAGAGCGCCGGGCGCGACATGTCTGCGGCGCGGGCGATATCGTCCATGGTGGTGCGCGAGAAACCATAGGCCAAAAATACCTTCATCGCGCCATCCAGGATACGGACGCGTTTGGGGTCTGTGGCGGTGATGTCTTCGATCTGGTTCATGGAGCAATTCTATCCTGCAAAATCCTATTTGACAAAATGACGAAATTTGTCAATCTGTATCGGAGCGAAACGTTCGAGAGGACGCTTCGCCTTGGCAGTGGACGACAACAAAGGGTATCCCCATGCGCCTTACCGTCGACGGTCAGTCTTTCGATATCGATGCCGATCCTGAAATGCCGCTGCTGTGGGCGCTTCGCGATCTCATTGGCAAGACAGGGCCAAAATTCGGCTGCGGCATCGCAGCCTGCGGCGCCTGCACAGTTCACGTTGACGGTCAGCCGGTGCGTTCCTGCTCACTCCCGGTTGGGCAGGTCAGCGGCGCTATCACGACCATTGAAGGCATCGGCACCGCGGGGACTGCATCCGGTGCAGCAGGCATGGCTGGAGGAACAGGTCGCGCAATGCGGCTACTGCCAGGCCGGCCAGATCATGAGCGCGGTGGCGCTGCTCGATGAAGTCGCCGACCCAAGCGATGCCGACATCGACAACGCCATGGGCGGCAATCTCTGCCGCTGCGGCACCTATCCCAAAATCCGCTCTGCCATCAAGAAGGCCGCGGCACTCAAGACGGCGGGGCTCTGACCATGGCCAGTGTCGGAAAGCTCGCCCGCCGCACGTTTCTGATCGGCGCTGCCGTTGTCGCGGGCGGCGTTGCCGTCGGCTATTATTACTATCGCAAGCCCTTTCCGAACCCGCTCGAGGCCGAACTCGGCAAGGGCGAGGCGACGTTCAACCCCTATGTGAAGATCGGCGCCGACAACACCATCACCATCGTCGCGCCGCGCGCCGAGATGGGGCAAGGCATCTCGACGACGCTGGCGGCCATGGTCGCAGAGGAACTCGACGTCGGGCTCGACCGGGTTAAGGTCGAGCATGGACCAGCATCCCATGCCTACTACAACGCCGCGATCCTTCAAGAGGGCGGTCCGTTCGCCTTCTTCGACGAGAGCATGACGGCGCAAGCGGTGCGCTCGGGTCTCGGCGTGGTTGGCAAGTTCCTTGCCCTGCAGGGCACCGGTGGTTCGGCTTCGACACGCGATGGTTTTGACAAGATGCGGCAAGCGGGTGCAGTCGCCCGACAGATGCTGATCGCGGCTGCGGCGCAAGAACTGGGTGTCGCCGCCGCCGATCTGAAAACGGCCGACGGTTCGATCCTGCACAAGGCGTCGGGCAAGTCGCTGACCTATGGCGCGGTCGCCGCGGCTGCCGCCGCGATGGCGCCGCCGGACGAAGTCAGGCTCAAGGACAAAGCCGACTGGAAGCTGCTGGGAAAGCCGCAAAAGCGCATCGACATGCTGGCCAAGGTCACCGGGGCGCCTATCTTCGGCATCGATGTCAGGCTGCCGGACATGCTCTACGGCACGGTCAAGATGAGCCCGCGCTTCTGGGCCAAGCCGGTCAAGGCGGACCTTTCCAGGGCCGAAAAAATGCCCGGCGTGATCAAGATCGTGCCGCTTGAGACGAATTATGGCCATGGCTTCGGCATCATCGCCGACAACACATGGGCGGCATTCAAGGCGGCCGAGGCGATCGACGCCCAGTGGTTCGATCCCGAATACCCGCTCGGCAGCGCTGCCATTTCAGATGTGCTGAAGCAGGCGCTTGCCACCAAGGGGTCGGTGATGCGCGACAATGGCGACGTCGATACCGCTTTTGCCGACGCGCCGCGCGAAAGGATCGTCGAGGCAGACTATGCCGTGCCCTATCTGGCGCATGCGACGATGGAGCCGATGAACGCCACGGCGCAGCTCAGGGACGGCGCGCTAGACATCTGGTGCGGGAACCAGGCGCCGACCCTGGTGCGGCAGCTTTGCGCCAACGCGGTCGGCATCGGGCAGGACAAGATCAATGTGCACACCACCTTCATGGGCGGCGGTTTCGGCCGGCGCGTCGAGGTGGATTACGCACTGTGCGCTGCGCTGATGGCGAAGGAGACGGGCGGGCGTCCGGTCAAGGTGACCTGGACGCGTGAAGAAGACATGCGCCACGACGCCTACCGGCCAGCCGCAATAGGCAAGTTCCAGGCGCGGCTCGGCGACGATGGCATGCCAGTGGCCGTCGACATGAAGATGGCCTCGCCATCGGTGATTGCCGGTATGCTGCGCCGGCTGTTCCCCTCGATATCGCCGCTCGGTCCCGACAAGACCATCGTCGATGGCGCCTACGACCAACCCTACTCCATCCCGAATTACCGGGTCACTGGTGTCGCGGCGCCGGTCTCCATCCCTGTCGGCTCCTGGCGCTCGGTCGGCAGCTCGGTCAACGGCTTCTTCCACGAGGGTTTTATGGACGAGATCGCCATTGCCGGAAAAATCGATCAGGTCGAGATGCGCAAGAGACTGATGGCCGCTTATCCCTCGGCGGTGAAGGTGGTGGAGAAAGTCGCCGCGATGGCGAAATGGGGCGAGGCGCTGCCCGCCGGCAAGGCCAGGGGCATGGCCTTCACGCTGTCCTTCGGCAGCTGGGTCGGCGAGATCGTCCAGGTGGCGGACACGCCGGCCGGCATCCGCATCGAGAAGGTGTGGATCGCCGCCGATGTCGGCACCGCGCTCGACCCCGGCATCATCGAGGCGCAGTTGATCTCGGCGGCCATCTACGGTCTTTCGGCGGCGATGGGGCAGGAAATCACCTTCGCCGACGGCATGGTCGAACAGTCGAACTTCCACGATTTCGACGCCATGCGGATCTTCCAGTGCCCGGTATTCGAAGTTGCCATCCTGGAAAACTTCCACAGGATGGGCGGCGTCGGCGAGGTCGGCACACCGCCGGCGGCTCCGGCGCTCGCCAACGCCATCTTCGCGCTCACCGGAAAGCGCATCCGCACGCTGCCGCTGTCGAAAGCGGTAGCCTTCGCATGAAGAAGCTCGTCATCATGCTGACGCCTGCTGCCATGCTTGTGCTCGCAGCACCGTTTGCGATCGCGCAAGAGAGCCAGACGCCGGCGCCGGTGGCAGTCGACACAGCAAAAGCCCTGTCCGAATGGGACAAGGTCTATGCGGTGTTCTCGCATCCGCGCTGCGCTGACTGTCATGTCGCGGACGAGCGACCGCGCTGGTCGGGTGCGCATTACGGCGGCACGCGCGTGCACGCCTTCAATGTCCAGCGCGGTGCTGACGGGTCGGGCTTCGGCAGTCCGGGCCTGCGTTGCATGACTTGCCATTTCTCCAGCAATTCCAGGGCATTGCACGGGCCGCCCGGGGCCGAGAACTGGCATCTGGCGCCAGCCGAGATGGCCTGGTTCGGCAAGTCCTCGGCCGAAATCTGCGCCCAGATCAAGGATCCCTTGCGCAATGGCAACCGCAGCTTGAAGGACATCGCGGTGCATGTTCGCGACGACAGACTGGTCGCCTGGGGCTGGGCGCCGGGATCGGGTCGTGAACCGGCTCCGGGCTCCGCCGAAGCGACCTATCAAGCGATCGAAAACTGGGCGGCGGCGGGCGCATCTTGCCCGGTGGCGCAATGATCTTGCAACTTTCAGACTATATTGCGGTGCAACTTTGATGTAGAAGCGCGCTTCGCCGATCACGGCAAATTGAACACGGCCCGGCGCGCACCCATATCGGCGACGCGCCCGCGTTATGAGGACGCTGGCCGAACCCGCAGTGGAAAAAACGACGATGAGAATCAGGTTTCACAAGCTTGCAGCCGTTGTTGTGCTCATTGGTTTCGCGGCGTGGATGGCGACAGGCGAGTTTTCGTCAGTCGGCAGCGTAGCCGCCAACAAAGCCAAGGCAGCCGAAGCCGAACAGGCCAAGGCGCCCGATGCGGCGAAGCCGAAGCCGGCGGAAGCCGAGCCGAAGGCACCGCTGCGCACGGTCGCTGTGGTGACGCCGCCACGCAAGACCTATGCACGCGCCATCCGCATTTCCGGGCTGACCGAAGCCGACAAGCGGGCGGTGCTGGCGACGCGCGTCGCCGGTGTCATCGACAAGCTGCCTGTCAAGCAAGGCGATCACGTCAAGACGGGGGATCTGGTGCTGATGCTTGCGGCGGAAGAAAAGATCTCGATGGTCGACAACGCCAAGCAATTGGTGGTGCAGCGCCAGGCCGAGCTGGACGCAGCCTTGCGGCTGATGAAATCAGGCAATCTGCCGAAGCTGCAGCTCGACACCGCACGCTCGAACCTGACCTCGGCGCAGTCGCAACTGGAAACGGCACAGGCCGAACTCGACCGCAACGAGGTGAAGGCGCCTTTCGACGGCGTTATCGACCGGGTGCCGGTGGAACTTGGCAGCTCCATCATGCAAGGCGGCGAGGTGGCGACCATCCTCAAGCTCGATCCGGTGATTGCCCGCGGCGAAGTCAGCGAGCGCGATCTCGGCTACCTCAAGCTCGGCGACAAGGCCACCATACGGCTGGTCAGCGGCCAGACCGTCCAAGGCACCGTGCGCTACATCAGCCGCGACGCCTCGTCGGCGACCCGCACCTTCCGCGTCGAGGTTGCCGTCCCCAATGCCGACGGCTCCGTGCCGGCCGGCATGACGGCGGAAATCGCGCTCAACGCACAGCCGACCGACGCGGTGCTGCTGCCGCGCTCGGTTGTGACGCTCGGCGACAAGGGCGACCTCGGCATCCGTGCCGTGAGCAAGGACAACAAGGTGGCGTTCTTCCCCATCGACCTCGTCGACGACACGCCGACAGGCCTCGTCCTCGGCGGCATACCGGCCGACGCCCGCATCATCGTCGCCGGCCAGGAACTGGTGAAGGAAGGCGATCTGGTCAATCCGGTCGAGGCCGACCAAGCGATCATCAAGAAGCTGCTCGGCGAAGCGACGGCCGGCACGCAGTAGCAAGAGATCGCGACGGACTAGCCCTGGGCGGGGACAATCGGCTGCGACGCAGCTCGTGAAAATTCAAGAACAGGCGTTAGCCATGGATATCGTCAGACTCGCAATCAACAATGCCCGCCTGACCATTTCGGTCCTCGTCTTCCTTCTGCTGGCGGGCTGGGTCGCATATCAGGCGACGCCAAAGGAAGCGGAGCCCGACGTTGCGATTCCGATGATGTATGTCAGCCTGATCTACCAGGGCATTTCGCCCGAGGATTCGGAGCGGCTTCTGCTGCGGCCGATGGAAAGCAAGCTGAAAAGCCTGAAGGGCCTCAAGGAGATGCGTTCGGCCGCTTTCCAGGGCGGCGGCTACGTGCTGGTCGAATTCCAGCCGCAGACCAATCTGGCCACCGCGCTGCAGGACACGCGCAGCAAGGTGCAGGACGCCAAGGCCGACCTGCCGCAGGCGGCGGAAGAACCCGTCGTCACCGAAGTCAACATTTCCGAATTTCCCGTGCTCGTCGTCACGCTCTCGGGAAATCTGCCCGAACGCGTGCTGACCGCCGCCGCGCGTGAACTGCGCGACCGCATCGAGGAGGTTCCCGGTGTTCTCGAGGGCTCGCTGCAGGGTGCGCGCGACGATCTCGTCGAGGTCGTCATCGATCCGATGAAGCTGTCTTCCTATGGGCTGCAACTCGATCAACTGATCGGTGCGGTCGGCAACTCCAACAGCCTGGTCGCCGCCGGCAATATCGAAGGCTCGGAGGGCAAATACGCCGTCAAGGTACCGTCGCTGATCGAAACGCCGGAGGATGTCGCCGCACTGCCGGTGGTCGCCGGCCCCAATGCCGTGGTGCAGGCCAAGGACATCGCGACGATCCGTTCGACCTTCAAGGATGCCGAGACGGTGACCCGTCTCAACGGCAAGCCGGCCATCGCCATCGAAGTCAAGAAGCGCATCGGCTCCAACCTGATCGACACCATCGCCAAGGTGCGAACGGTGTCCGACGAGTTCGTCAAGTCGATGCCCGAGGGCATGAACGTCACCTACACGCAGGACAAGTCGGTCTTCGTCAACCAGCTGCTCGGCGACCTGCAGAACCATGTGATGATCGCCGTCATCCTGGTGTTCATCGTCATCCTCTACGCGCTGTCCGGCCGCGCCTCGCTGCTCATCGGGCTTGCGATTCCGTCGTCCTTCCTGATCGGCATCCTGCTGCTGGCGATGATGGGCTACACGATCAACATGATCGTGCTGTTCAGCCTGATCCTGGCCGTCGGCATGCTGGTCGACGATGCCATTATCGTCACCGAGTTCGCCGAACGGCGGATGAGCGAGGGCATGCCGAAGGAGGAAGCCTTCGCGCTCGCCGCCAAGCGCATGGCCGGTCCGGTCATCGCCGCGACGATGACGCGCATCGCCGCCTTCTCGCCGCTGCTGTTCTGGCCGGGCATCATCGGCGACTTCATGAAGTACATGCCGATCACGCTGATCGTCACGCTATCGGCCTCGATGCTCTACGCGCTTGTCTTCGCGCCGACGCTGGGTGCGATCTTCGCCAAGGCTCCACCGCATCATGAGGATGACAATCGCGACGGCTGGTACATGGCGATCGTCAAGCAGGCGGTGCGCTTCCCCATCACCGTGCTGGTGCTGACCGTCGCGCTCTTGTTCGGCGTCGGCTTTGCCTATTCGAAATACGGCGCCGGCGTCGAGTTCTTCCCGAATGTCGAGCCGGATTATGGCCTGCTCTACGTGCATGCGCGCGGCAATCTTTCGCTGGCCGAAATGGATACCGCGACCAAGATCGCGGAAGACAGGCTGCTCGGCTGGCCGGGTGTGAAGTCGGTCTACACCCGCGTCGGCAAGACGCAAGGCGGCGGCCAGGATATCCCCGAAGACGTCGTCGGCGTCATCCAGTACGAATTTATCGACTGGCGCGAGCGCAAGTCGGCGAACCACATCCTGGACGATCTGCGCGGCGTCATGGCCGGCATTCCCGGCGTCGATGTCGAGGTGCGCGTGCCGGAAGCCGGTCCGCCGACCGGCAAGCCGATCCAGATCAGGCTTTCGGCCGTCGACCCCAAGGGGCTCGACGACAAGGCCCGTGAGGTCGCGGCGCGCATCGGCAAGGTGCCCGGCGTCATCGATATTTCCGACGGCCTGCCGCCGCCCGGTGTCGACTGGGCGCTCGAGGTCGATCGTGCCAAGGCGGCGCAGTACGGCATCAGCCCAACCTCGGTCGGGACGGTGGTGCAACTGGTGACCAACGGGCTGAAACTCTCGGAATACCGGCCTGCCGGAGCCGACGACGCGGTCGACATAAGGTTGCGGCTGCCCGAAGACCGGCGCACGCTGTCGACGCTCGACGAACTCAGGGTGCAGACCTCACAAGGCTCGGTGCCGATCTCGAACTTCGTCGTGCGCAAGCCGGAGCCGACGGTCGGCATCCTCAACCGCATCGACGGCGCGCGTACGGTGGTCGTCCAGGCCAACGTCGCCGCCGGCGCTCAGGTCGCGGCTGTGCAGGAGCAGGTCACCAAGGCCGTCTCCGACATGGATCTCGGCAGCGGCATCCGCTGGAAGCTGGCCGGTTCGAACGAGGACAGCGCCGAAGCCAGCGCCTTCCTCAGCAAGGCCTTCGGGGCGGCGTTCTTCCTGATTTTCCTGGTGCTTCTGGCGCAGTTCAACAAGTTCACCAGCGTCTGGCTGGTGCTGTCCTGCGTGGTCATGGCGACGATCGGCGTGTTCCTCGGGCTGCTGATAACCGGCGAGACGTTCGGCATCGTCATGTCGGGCATCGGCGTCATCGCTCTGGCCGGCGTGGTGGTGAACAACAACATCGTGCTGATCGACACCTATGACCGGCTGCGTGAAGAAGGCTGGGACAAGGTCGAGGCGGTGCTGCAGACTTGCCGCGAGCGCGCCCGCCCGGTCGTGCTGACAGCTGTGTCGGCCATTCTCGGCGTGCTGCCGATCGCCTTCGGCCTCGGGCTGGAAATCTTCCATCACGAGACGACGATCAACGCGCCGTCGACGCAATGGTGGATTTCGCTGTCCTCGGCGATCGTCTTCGGCCTGTCCTTCGCCACGGTGCTGACGCTGGTGGTGACGCCGTCGATGCTGATGGTGTTCACCCGCGCCAAGGTCAAGCCGGGCGCACGGCGCGGCTTGATCAGCCGTCTGTTCCGGCGCGGCAAGGTCGAGATTTCATCGACCGATGCGCCAGGGCGGGATGCCGGAGCCGGGCCGGATATCGCCTTTCCGAAAGCCGCCGAATAGATCATTGCCGATTTGACCGGCAAAGGCCGCCCGGAACAACCGGGCGGCCTTTTGCATTGTTCTTGGGCGAAAAGTCGAATTGCGGGGTTCTCATGCCGATCACCACCATCGTCATCATCGTCCTGGTCCTTATCCTCATCGGCGCGGTGCCGGCCTGGCCGCATTCGCGCTCCTGGGGCTATGGGCCCTCGGGTATTGTCGGCGTGATGCTGGTGGTGCTTATGGTGCTGCTGTTGATGGGACGGCTCTGAGGCGCCCTCTCAGTCCGCGGAGATTGTTAATGTGCGGAGGAGTATCGCCCGCCATCGCGGAGGTCAGGCAGCTTTCGCAACGCCGGTCACGGTGGCAATGCCGATATCCCCGAGAGCTTCAGTGACGGCCTGATTCAGCGGCGTGTGCGGGATCGCGCCGATGAAGCCTTCCAGCCTTGCCGACGCCAGTTGGTGCGGTTCGAAGCGCAGATAGGACATCGACACGATCTCACGCCACATCGCCACGAACGGGCTACCGGCGCGCAGCACCCACCACGCCATCGAGGTCATCTTGAGCGGGCGTCCAAGCGCTTTCTCCGCGGCCGCCTTGATCTCCAGGTCGGTGACGGGATGGCCCGGGAAGTTGAAGGCTTCATAGGCGCCGAGCTTGTCCAGGTTCTGCGCCAGTCCGACGAAAGCCATGGCCAGATCCGGCAGGTAGGCCCATTCATGCACGAGGTCGACCGGGCCGGGCGCCGTATAGATACCCTTGTTGATCTTCGCGGCGACGATCAGGTCGAACCATGATCCGCTGCCGGTGCCGCCGAAGAAATCGCCGGCCCGCAGAAGGATGGTGCGGACGCGGCCCGCGTCGGCCTCGCGACGAAACAATTCCTCCATGGCGCAGCGGATGCGGCCCTTTTGCGTGCTCGGATGGAAGGGTGTGTCTTCCGATATCACCGCCGGCATCGGTGAGCCGTAATTGTAAACGGTGCCGGGGAAGAGGTGCAGTGCGCCATTCGCATGGCAGGCAGCCATAACATTCTGCGCCATCGGCAGGCACTTGCCCCAGTCGGTGTAGATCGGGTTGAGGCCGTTGAAGATGATATCGACACCTTGCGTGGCGCGGATGAGGGCCTCGCGGTCGAGCGCGTCACCGGCAACGGCTGTGGCGCCTTTGAGTTCGGCCGGCACCTTGCCGTTGCGGGTGACTGCGCGAACCTCGTAGCCCGCGTCGATGAAGGCCTTGGCGACCACGCGGCCGAGCCGGCCACTGGCACCGAGAATTGCGATACTGGTCATTGGAAGCACTCCTGGGTTGGGATTTGCGTGGTGGTCTGGACGCGCGATCGGGATCAGCGACAAGCGCGATCGAGATCAGCGGCTGCCGAAGAGGTCGCGGTTGCTGCCCTGCGTGACCGGTTGCCGGACGGCCGCATCCGGGTTGTGGATCGAAGCGGTGGTCGTGTTGTCGGTGCTGGTGACAGCCGGCTGGCTGGCGTCGTTCGACCCAAACTTGTCGCTGCCGGCAAAAGCGGCGCTGACGGAAATGAGGATGGCGGCGGCGGTAAGAGCGATCTTGGTCATCTGAGTTCTCCTGGTTGGTGTTTGCAGTCCGTGTTGGTGTCTGCAGCCGGAATATGGTCGCTCCGAATGCGAATGGAAATTGACTACAGATGGCGTTCTGGTATTCATAAATGAATGACTGAAATCGACTGGAACCTGATCAAGAGCTTTGTCGCCGTGGCGGAATCCGGCAGCCTGTCGGCCGCCGCGCGAAAGCTTTCGGCCAGCCAGCCGACGCTTGGCCGTCACATCGGCGAGTTGGAACGGGCACTCGGCGTCACACTGTTCCGTCGAGGACGGCACGGCTACGAACTGACGGAGGCCGGCAGCACGCTGTTCGAACGCGGCAAGGCGGTCAGTGAGCAGGCAAGCGCCTTCTCACTCCTGGCGCTGGGTTCGGTCGAGGCCATCGAAGGCACGGTGCGCATCGCCGCCAGCGAGGTGGTGGCGGCCTATGTCCTGCCTGAGATGACGATGCGGCTGGGGATCGAGGAGCCCGGCATCGAGGTCGAGATCGTCGCCTCCAACCAGGTCGAAAACCTGCTGCGTCGAGATGCCGACATCGCCATCCGCATGGTCAAGCCGGCGCAGAACGAGCTGATGGCACGCAGGGTCTGCGATATCGAGCTCTGCGCCTGCGCGGCCAAATCCTATCTCGACAGGCGCGGCCGTCCGCTAAAGCCTGCCGATCTTGTCGACCACGATCTGGTCGGCTTCGACCGCGGCGACGAGATCATCAGGGGCTTTACCCAGCATGGCGTCCCCGTCACCCGGAGCAGCTTCCGCTTCAGGGCCGACAACCAGATCGTTTTGTGGGAAGCGGTGCGGGCGGGAAACGGCATCGGCCTCGGTCAGGAGCCGCTGGCCGACAGGGATCCTTTGATAGAGAAGGTTCTGCCAGATCTGCCGCTGCCAGTTCTGCCGGTGTGGCTGGCGATGCATCGCGACGTGCGTACCAGCGTGCGCATCCGCCGGGTGGTGGATTTTCTCCACGAGGAGCTGAAACGCTATTCGGCGGGTGCTGGCGCGAATTCGGCGCGGTGAGCGAGCCCGGCCATCAGCAACACGATGATCAGCAGTCCCGACATGGTGATGAAGATCGGGCCAAAGCTGGAGTGCTCGGCAACGAAGCCGATCGCCGACGGCGCCACCAGTATGCCGCAGTATCCGATCGTGGTGACCACGCTCATGCCGGTGCCAGAAGACATGCCTTCCTGGTTGCCGCCGGCCGAAAAGATGATCGGCACCATATTGGCGATGCCGAAGCCGCAAAAGGCAAAGGCTGCAATGGCGAGCCAGGGCGAGGGCGCCAGGCCAGCGACCAGCATGCCGACCGCGGCTACGAGGGCCGACACGCGAAGCGTCGTCACCGCGCCGAAGCGATTGCGTATACCGTCGCCGAAGAACCGCGTAACCGCCATGACGCCCGAAAATCCGGCGTAGGCGAGGCCGGCAACGGCAAGATCGGCGCCGAGCTCCTGGCGCAGATACAGGGCTGCCCAGTCGAGCACCGCGCCTTCGGAGATCATCGCCAGCAGCGCCATCAGTCCGATCAGATAAACCAGCGGGTTTGCCGGCAGTGCGAATTTGTGGTGCTCGGCTGCCTGCGGGCTGTCTTCGGTGAGGAGATGGCGAACGGCCACCGCGATCACCGCGAAGGCAAACACCGTTACCGCCGCCGCGTGAGCGAGGTGGCCGTAGTGCTGGATGGCAAAGCCGCCGAGGCCGCCGCCGGCGAAGCCGCCGAGACTCCAGAAGCCGTGCGAGGACGACATGACGGCGCGGGAGAGCCGCCGTTCGACCACCACGGCATTGGCATTCATGGCAACGTCCATGCCACCGATCGAGCCGCCGAAGATGATCATGGCCGCGGCCGCCAGCGGTACGTTGGGCGCCAGCGCCACGACCATCAGACCGAGGCTGCCGCACAGGGCGAACCAGCGCAGTACGGTGCGCGAGCCATGTCTGGAGATCAAATGGCCGCACCAGGTCATCGCGACGACGGCACCGACGCCGAATAAGAGAATCAGCAGGCCGAGCGTGAACTTCGAAATCTCCAGCCGGGTCAGGAACACCGGGATCTGCGGCGCCCAGCTGCCCGTCAGGAAGCCGTTGGCGAGAAAAATGGCCGCGAGCGCCCATCGTCCGCGAATGGCAGTCAGCTTGGCAATTGACGCGTTCATTAGGCGAATCCCGCTGAAAATGGCTTCGCGCGGCAAATTAGATCGATTCAATTTTCAGTCAAGGCTCTTTCGGGAAGCATTCTGGGCCAAACATAGCCTTAAGGGATCGCTGGGGCGACGCCGTCAATGGTCCTGGGGGCGCCTTGCCTCGAATTCGGCCTTCTTGGCGTCGAAGGCCTCGGTCTGGTTCAGCGCCTGCCATTCCCCATAAGGCATGCCGTAGACGATCTCGCGCGACTGATCCTTGGTGAGATCGACGCCCTCGGCATTGGCTGCCTCGCGATACCAGTTCGACAGGCAGTTGCGGCAGAAGCCGGCGAGATTCATCAGGTCGATGTTCTGCACATCGTTGCGCTCGCGCAGATGCTCGACCAGCCGGCGGAAGGCGGCCGCTTCGAAATCGCGTTGCTGCTCGTCGCTGAGTTCGGTCATCGAAACCTCCGTCATAGCGGCCCGGTGCGTGAGCCGAACATCTTCACCACATGTATATCGGGACGGCGGTCGATCGCGTCAACGATCGGCGCCAACCGTTCGGCCCAGGCGAGCGCGCCCTTCTGGTCCGATATCAAATCCTGTCGGATCTCGATCAGCGCATGGGCGAAGCCGTTGACGATGGCATGCTTGTACATGGTGTCGCCGCGCAGCGCGCCGTCATAGGGTTCGTTGTCGCCGACGACGAGGTTCTTGTCCTGCGCCAGCATGTCTATCAACGGCCGCGCCACGCGGTCGTCGAGGTCCCACAGGATGCCGACGTGCCAAGGACGCTGGATTCCTTGCATGGCCGGGGTGAAGGAATGCACCGAAAAGATGAAGGGCGTCTGGGCGGAAGCCTGTGCGACCGATGCGATCATGGCGCCGACGGCGTCGTGATAGGGCCGGTAGAACCCGTCGAGCCGCCTCTCGCGCTCATCGGCAGTAATGGGGTAATTCCCAGGTACGACAGTGCCGTCATAAAGCTGGCGAATGAGCGTCGGGTCGTCTTCGCCGCGATTGGGATCGATCAGCAGTCGCGAAAAATTGGCGAGCACCGCCGGCACGCCGAGCAGGGCAGCCAGTTCGCGCGTCACCGCCTCGACGCCGATGTCATAGGCGATGTGGCGGTCGAACTCGGCCGAGGGCAGGCCGAGGCTGCCGTAGTCGTCGGGCAGGTCGCGACGGGCATGATCGCCCAACAGCACGATGCCTCGCTTGCGGTCGCCCTCGATGATGTCGAAAGGCGCGAAAACTGTGGATCGGGTCATTGGCGGGAAATGGTCTGTTCGCGGGCTTCCGGGGAGGGTGCTATCGTCATTCCACGAAGACGACGCTTGCGCAATGCCGTTGTTTGGCCAAGGTTTCCCGGGAAATCTGGCACACGTCGGCGAATTGTGCGCCGGAGCCTTTCTAAATCGATTGGAATTGGACAAAACGGTGCGTTGACATGCGCCCGGACTTTTCCGAAAAGGGGCGCAGAGAGATGCTGATGTGGTTTTTGAGGGGTTTTCGGATGAGTTCCGCCGGCGGGCAGCGCATGCGCTCTGCCTTTGCCATGCCGCTCCTCACTTTTGCCATGGGCCTGTCGGCGATGGTCGTGGCTTCGCCGGCGCGTGCCGATTTCCGCGTCTGCAACGCCACGCAGAACCTGGTCGGTGTCGGCATCGGCTATCGCGCCAAGGCCGGCTGGATCACCGAAGGCTGGTGGCACATCGAGGGATCGAGCTGCAAGACGCTGATCGAAGGGCCGCTGTCATCAAGGTTTTACTATCTTTATGCAGAAGACGCCGAACGCGGTGGACGCTGGGACGGCCCGATCAACATGTGCGTGGCTGAGAAAGAGTTCAAGATCGCAGGCGTGACCGACTGCGTCGCCCGGGGCTTCCAGCGCGCCGGATTCCAGGAATATGACACGGGCGAACAGGCAAGCTGGATGGTCCAGCTGACCGATGAGTCCACAACGGGAGGCGCTCCAGCCGCCCCGGGAACAAACAGTCAATGAGACGTAGCCGCAAGGTCAAGATCCTAGCCACCATCGGTCCGGCCTCCTCGTCGGAGGAGATGCTGAAGAAACTGTTCGAAGCGGGCGCCGATGTGTTCCGCATCAATATGAGCCATACCGACCATGAACTGATGCGCACGCTGGTCGGACGCATCCGCGCTGTCGAGGAAGCGGTTGGCCGGCCGATCGGCATCCTCGCCGACCTACAAGGACCGAAGCTGCGCGTCGGCAAGTTCGCCAACGGGAAGGAAGTGCTGACGCAAGGCCAGACCTTCACCCTCGATGACAATCCCGAACCTGGCACCTCGACCAGGGTCTATCTGCCGCATCCGGAAATCCTGAGCTCGGTCGAAGCCGGCCATCGCCTGCTGATCGACGATGGCAAGCTCGAGCTGAAGGCGGTGAAGAGCGACGGCAAGTCGATCGTCTGCACCGTCGTCGCCGGCACCACGATTTCCGACAAGAAAGGCGTCAGCCTGCCCGACACCGACCTCCCGGTCGGTGCGCTGACCGAAAAGGACCGCAAGGATCTCGATGCCGTGCTGGCCACAGGCGTCGACTGGGTTGCGCTGTCCTTCGTGCAGCGGCCGGAGGATCTGGCCGAAGCGCGCAAGATCGCACGCGGCCGGGCGCTGATCATGGCCAAGATCGAAAAGCCGCAGGCCGTCGCCCGGCTGGCCGAGATCATCGAATTGTCCGACGCGCTAATGGTCGCCCGCGGCGATCTCGGCGTCGAGATGCCGCTCGAGGCGGTGCCCGGCATCCAGAAGCAGATCACGCGCGCCGCACGCCGCGCCGGCAAGCCGGTGGTGGTTGCAACGCAGATGCTGGAATCGATGATCACGGCACCGGTGCCGACCCGCGCCGAAGTGTCCGATGTTTCGATCGCCGTCTTCGAAGGCGCCGATGCCATTATGCTGTCGGCGGAATCGGCGGCGGGTGCCTATCCCGTCGAGGCCGTGGCAATGATGAACCGTATCGCCACCAAGGTCGAAACCGATCCGACCTATGCCGGCATCATCAACGCCCAGCGCTCCGAGCCGGAGGCGACCGGCGCCGACGCCATTTCGCTGGCCGCGCGCGAGATCGCCGAAACGCTGAAGCTGTCGGCGATCATCACCTACACCGCATCGGGCACCACAGGCCTGCGCGCCGCCCGCGAGCGGCCGCAAGTGCCTGTTATCGCGCTGTCGCCGATCCTCAACACGGCGCGGCGGCTGTCGCTTTTGTGGGGCACGCATTGCGTCGTCTCACCCGACGCCGTCGATCTCGACGACATGGTCAATCGCGCCTGCCGCATCGCCTTCGACGAAGGCTTCGGCAAGCCTGGCGACCGCGTCATCATCACCGCGGGCGTGCCGCTGCGGACACCGGGTTCGACCAACATGCTGCGCATCGCCTATATCGGTTCGGACACACAAGTCAGCCGCTAGATTCCTGAAGCGTGTCGCCTCTGAACGGATTCAGGCGGCCCGCTTTAGGTCGGCGCGAGTTCGGCCTGCGGTACCTTGATATCGGCGCATCTGCCGGCGCCGTAGGCGTCGCCGGCGATGCGCGCCTCCACGGTCCTGGCCATCGCCTGCAGGTCTATATTCTTGCCAGCGACCTTCTCGATGGCGCCGACGGTCAGGTCGGTCGCGATCCAGTCTGGCTTGTGACCGAGATTGTGCACCCAGACGAGTTCGGCACCGGCAATGTCGCGCGCCAGGCCGACCGAATGGATATGTGCATAGACCACCTTGTCGCGGTCGCCTGAAATCACCACGCTCGGCGCCTTGATCTCGGCGTAACGCGGTGCGGTGGCGAGCGCGTAGCGATAGAGCCCGGCGACATCGGTGGCGTTGGCACGAAAGGCTGTTGGTCGCAGCACCAGCGGGATAGAGGCCGAGCTGAGGTAATTGTCCGGCACCTTGTTGGGCGAAAAGACGCAGGTGGTGGCGTCAGCCATCTGCAGGGCTCCCGCCGGATAGGTCAGCGTTTCGGAAAACAGCCAACCGAGCACCGGCATGGTGGTCAGATTGTAGTACCAGGCGGTTGCGCCGCCCGGCCATGGGTGGGTCGCCGGTGCGAGAAAGACGAGCCCGAGTGTCTTGTCTGGATGTTCGCGGCCAAAGGCCGATGTCACCACGCCGCCGAAGGAATGGCCGACGATGACAGCCTTCCTGATGCCGAGATGGTCCATCAGTGCGGCAATGGTGTTGGCCTGCGCCGACGGGTTCTCGTTGTTGGTGCCGCGACCCGACCAGCCGTGGCCTGGCCGGTCGAAGAACAGCATTTCGGCGCGGCCTTCGAGCAAGGGGCGCAGCGGCAGCATCTGGTCCCTGAGATTGGCGCTGGCGCCATGGATGAAGACGATCGGCGGCAACTCGGCATTGGCGGGCGCCGGAACATGGACATAGTGGATGCGGGCGCCGTCGATGTCGGCGAACTCGCCGATCGGCGGATTGCGACGCTCGATCAGCCATGAGCCGACGCGGGTGACGCCGACAAAGCCGAAGACAAGCGCCATCAGGAAGGCAAGGGCGGCGTAGATCAGGTTCATGAGGGAGATACGAGGTGGGGGGGATAAGTTGTAGGGTAGACAGTAGGCAGTAGGCAGTAGGCAGTAGGCAGTAGGCAGTAGGCAGTAGGC
>NZ_RZTB01000150.1:0-11502 GCF_003997735.1 Mesorhizobium sp. M7A.F.Ca.MR.148.00.0.0
CACCTCGCGCTTCTCCTTGACGTTGCTATAGAGATCGTAAATTTCGCCAATGTCTGTCAAGGACGCCGCCTTGTGATTCAGTATGTGCTCGATGACGTGTGGCAATACCTGCCGCCTGCCGAGATTTGTCGCGAGCGTCCTGCGCAGATCGTGAAGGGTCCAGTTCTCCAAAGCCACCCCGTCAGTATTGACCTTGCCGTCTAGAGCCTTCTTGCCCTTCGCGTAGCCTGAGAAGTGGCTTCTTTCGTTGCCCCTCGCAGGGAAAAAAACGTGTCATTGGTCTTCGGTACCGTCTGGGGGACCGACACCGCCAGTGTGGACAGCGGAATAAGCGTAGGCTCTTCGTTCTTCGTGCGGTCACCCGATAGTTCCATGTTCCGGCTTCAAGGTTGAGGACCAACGCATCGCGGCAACTTCCGTACGCCTCTGTCCGGTCAGAATGAGCAGCTTGACGATGGAGCCGAACGAATAGCCGATATCGCCCGGTTCGGGCTCACAGCCCGTTCATATAGCCGCCAGTTCGGCATCGTTCACCACTCGCTTGCGCTTGACGATCGGGGCCGGATCCGGATTTTCCAATCCCTCGCGGGGAAACCGCGGATGAGCCGTTGCGGCGGTTTGCGACACCAGTTGAAAAATGCCCGCATACACCAGAAGGCCGTGTTAGCCGCTTGCGGGTGACCCCCGGCGACGATCTTCTTGGTGATGTTAGCAATGTCGGTGTCGATCACATGGTGGATAGAGCGACTCCCGAGGGCAGGCACAAGATACCGGTTCAGGCTGGCCTCGACCAGTGCGGTGTTTTGAGGGTCGTTACTCGGCGGCCTGGAGGTGACCGCCATCGCCGTCCTCGGTATCGTCAGCGCTGATATGCGCCTGATCGGCAAGGAAGGCTGGCAGTTCCGATGGAGCTATGCTGGAATTTGGGTGACGAGGCTGATCAAGCGGCGCTCTGCGGCTTCGTTTCGATGACCTGGATTCCGTCCAGGAACCTGGCACCGGCGATGAGTTTCGGCAACTGATTTTGTCCTTTCAATCGTCGCCACTTCCTGGCCGCGGCCAACAGCTTGAAGACCATCAGCTGGGCGGTTTTCGAGGATAGCGAGCCCTTGGTACGCACCGTGCGATAGCGAACGGTTGCAAAGACGCTTTCGATGGGATTGGACGTTCGCAGATGATCCCAGTGTTGGGCGGGGAAATCGTAGAGCGCCAGCGACGCAATATGATCTTTCGTCAGGCAGTCGACCGCCTTGGCATACGCCTCGGCCTCCATCTCGATCGCATGCGCAAGCAATTTGCGCGCGCCGCTGCGAAGTACATCCGTCAGGGTATCATCGATTTCGTCGGGCTGACGAAGGCGAACAATGTGTTGATAGTCTCGTTCATGGCGTATCACTCTCCTTGAGAGGTACTGGCAGGCTTCATCACCCGCCTCGATACGCCGCTCTCCTCAAGCCGCCATCATCCAGTTTCCGCCATGGCTCCCCCTGATTGATCCGCTTCACCTGTGCAACTGCACAGGCTGCCCTAGCGGGGAGATTGGCCTCCAATGGCGAAAACTTGCCGCAGGAGACCCTCCGATGACCGTGCCTATGGCGCCGCCGCTACGACAACTTGCCGACAAGCAGCGTGCGATCCACTGCCGCGCTACTGCGCCTTCAAGGGACGTCTGGATCGCGACGCAGGAGCCGATGACTGTTACGGGATCAATTCCAGGTCGCGCTGGCCGTCGCTGTGCCAGTTCGACGGTCTGGTGGCAATTTGGGCACATCTTCTGTCGCCGACAGTGGCGATGGCTGACGCTTCAACGAAACGGGGTCTTCGACGTCTGCTGCCTACGCCGATGCTTTGCGAAGTGGCATAATGTTTCGACGCACGCAGGCGCGGGCAGGGGATGTCAGTCATGAATCTCCTGACTGGCGCGGATCAGGCCGATTGGCGGGATGAAAGATCATACGACTACACCGCTGGCCTGACGCTGCGGGAGTGGGCTTGGGAGTTCTTACGCCGCAATCCAGCGTTCCAGCGCGATCTGACCGCTGCGCGCCAGCATTGCAAGACTTGGTCTCTCCAATCCTTTCTCGATATGGTCGCGTCGGCCGGCGACCTGTCACGCTGGGGTGTTCTGTTTCGCGGAGTCTTGTGGCCGCGCTTCGGTCGTATTCTGGTGTCCGCTCTGGTGCGTCCATGTGCTGCCGGTCATTGCGGAACGGTTGCCTGCCTCGTCGCCGACACCGCCGTTCGAACTCTCGGCATTGCCCTGTCGTGCAATCGTCCTGCTGGCGCCCGACAAGAGCCAGCATGTTCTTCTTCGCAATGCGGACCACGCGCTGCAGCTCGCCGTCTCGGGCGCGAATATCCTCCACCCTGTTTGCCTGCATACGCAAGCCATCTGGCCCGCGGTGCTTTTAAAGCATCGACTGAGGGGACTGGAGTGCCTCAATGCTCTCAGTCTAGGGCAACAGTTGCCCCCCCGCTTGTTTGCGCCGGAAAAGCGCGGCGTTCGTTTGTCCTTCGTTCTTCGTGCGCTCGACGGTTCGCTCGCCGGAGCACCTCATCGCGAGCTCGCCGAAGTTCTCATCGGTCAACGGCGCGTCCATGCCGACTGGGCGGATCCTCGCGATCATCTGCGCGACCGCATCCGTCGGGCCGTCTCGCGTGGCCGCGCGCTCATGAATGGTGGCTACAGAGATTTCCTAATTTGAAAAGCGACAGTCCGCGCTGTGCGTCGGTGGATGAACGTTCGCTCGCAGCTGTACCCGTCACCAACAGTTCGCCCGCCGACAGGACTGCATGGCGCCTTGCAAGTGCGCTCTGGTCTAGCTTGTCGATGCCGAAAATGAGATGGGCGAGGGTGCCAAGGCGGTGGTTCATTAGGGCCGGCCTCGACCTGGACGCACATCATTGGTCGGAAAGCGGCGTGCACCGCAATGTCGCCATAGCAGCCAAGATCCTTTGAGTCCGGACCTGCAGTCCTGTTGGACCGGCGGGTGCAACAATATGGAGGGATTTGAGGCCTCACACCGTTCCCTGGTCGACAGCTCGGTCAGACATAGCACCCACCGCTTGATTATGGAAATGGTGTGCCTGGAGTGCAGCGAGTAGCGGCTTGCTGCGCACTGTCCTAAGAATAGCAGTCATGACCCGTCTGGGGTTCTGCAACACGACGATTCAACCGCTTGGGCATTGTCGCATATCCCACAATGTAGAATGCGCAACAGGGCAAAAGCTGATCCATCGGCGGTTTATCAATGCTTTTTGGCTTGGCACGGCACATGCAACGCAATCGGCAAAAGGCGCACGAACTGAGTGGCCCATCGGCCCTAGGAGCGCTGATTTATGCCCTCCCAAGGCATGTCCGGCCCGGCAGCGAGCTCAGTCTCCTGCCGGGCATCCGTGTTTCAGGTCAACGGCGTTTGGAACTTCCAATTAGGTGGCGGCATTGACCGCAGGCCGCCCCCCGGTGGGGCGGAGAGACAGTGCAGCAGGTTTCAAATCCCGCCCATGCAAAGATATTTCATTTCCAGATAGTCCTCGAGGCCATGACGGGAACCCTCCCGCCCGATGCCGGATTGTTTGATCCCGCCAAACGGTGCCGCCTCCGAGGACATGCGTCCCGTGTTGATGCCAACCATGCCATATTCCAGAGCCTCTGCCACACGCCAGACCCGCTTCAGGTTTGAGGCATAGAAGTATGCGGCGAGGCCGTAGATCGTGTCATTGGCCTCGCGCACGACCTGATCCGCATCGTTGAAGCGAATGATCGGCGCGAGCGGCCCGAATGTCTCCTCTTGCGCGACTGCCATGACGCTGGAAATCTCGGTGAGGACCGTGGGTTCGAAAAACGTGCCATTCTTGCCGATACGCTGGCCCCCGCATCGTATTGTGCCGCCTTTCGCAATGGCATCTGCGATGTGAGACTCGATCTTGGCCAGAGCATGCTTGTCGATGAGCGGTCCGATGTCCACTCCGGCATCGAATCCGTCGCCAACCGACAAGTGCCGGATTCTTTCCACGAATTTCTTGACGAACTCATCGTGAACGCTCGATTGGACGTAAATGCGGTTCGCGGAAACGCAGGTCTGGCCGGCATTGCGGAACTTCGCCTGGACCGCACCGTCAACAGCACCGTCAATGTCGGCATCATCGAAGATGATGAAAGGTGCATTGCCGCCGAGTTCAAGGCTGACCTTCTTGATCTGGTCAGAGCACTGACGCATCAGCAGCCGTCCGACCTCCGTCGAACCGGTGAAGCTGATCTTTCGAATCTTGGAATTGGTGCAGAGTTCACGGCCCACGCGATCACCTTCGGACGCATAGATCAGGTTGACCACGCCATCGGGAAAGCCGGCCTGATGGGCGAGGGCGAACATTGCGCCAGCCACAAGCGGCGTCTGTTCAGCGGGCTTGAGCACGATTGTGCAGCCCGCAGCCAAGGCCGGCGAGATTTTGCGCGCCACCATGGAGGCCGGGAAATTCCATGGCGTGATCGTGCCAACAACGCCGATGGGCTGCTTGATCACTAGCATTCGGCGGTCTGTCGAGGGTGCCGAGATCGTCTCCCCATAGACGCGATTGGCCTCTTCGGCATACCATTGCAGATACGCCGCCGCATGCGATACCTCTGAAATGGCTTCGGCAAGCGGCTTGCCCATTTCCGCAGTCAGAATCGCGGCGAGATCGCCTGCATGGTCGATGATCAGCTGATGCCATCGCCAAAGAACGTCGCTACGTTCTCGGGCCGTCAACGCGGCCCATCCCGACTGCGCAACATAGGCCTTGTCTACCGCAGCACGTGTCTCCTCCACGCCCATATCGGGAAGCTCTGCCAAAACTTCGCCGGTCGACGGATTGACGACCTCGAACGTCTTATTGCCAACTGGTCTGCCGAGTGCCGGCAGGCGGTCGATGGCTCCAAACAGGTGCGGGGATTTCAGGCGACGGATCATCGGCAGGCACAGGGGCAATACCGGATTCCTCCTCAACGCAGCGAACATCCAGGTCGACGGGCCGTCAGTGTGTATTCTGCACCAGTGGGTTCGTCGTAGGGCCTCGGCAAAGCAGCTGGTAGACCACGCTAGCCCGATGAAAAGACAGCAGTTTCGTTAGTTTGAGTGCCCGCGGTTCATCAATTGATGGATTAAGCAGTCGGATGTTTGCTTCATCCACCATGCCTGCTGGTGGCGTGCGACTGAATTCTGCAAAAAGGCGGCATACATGCTGAGGAGCGCCATTTCGGCGAGAGGCCGCCGGACCGCCAATGCCGCGCAAGGTCGGCGAAAACGACTCCGCGCGTCTGCATGATCTGCTTGGCCCACGGGCCTCCAACGCTCTTCCCACGAGAAGCCCCGATGAAGAAGGAAGGTGTGATGAGTTTCTTTACTCATCCTTGCCGCCCAGCGGCGGGCCGACCACCAAAATGGCGGGCTCGGCCGAAAGCAGCTTTTTGGCCGCCGCCTTGACCTGTTTGAGCGTCACCCGACCGATGCTGCGGGCGCGACGCTGGTTGTAGTCGACGTCGGCCTTGTGAATCTGCAAATCCAGGAGCCGGTCTGCAATCGAGCGGGTCGAGCCCAGTTGGTCGATGGCATAGGCGCCGATCAGGTGCTTCTTCGCCGCCTTGAGCTCGGCCCCGGTCGGTCCTTGCTGCGCCATCTGCTTTACCACATCTCGCACGATGCTCAGTGTTTGGGCAGCGCAGTCCGAGCGTGTCTCTGTCGTAACCAGAAGCGAGTCAAGGGTTAGTTCAGAGCTGACGTGATAGGCAAGGCCGCGTTTTTGACGTACCTCCTCGTAAAGGCGGGAAGTCAAGTATGAGCCGCCAAGGATGTCGTTCAGCAGCACGGCCGCGTAGAAATCCGGCGCGCTAGGCTTCACGCCAGGCCAGGCCAACGTCAGCGAAGTCTGCGGCAGGTCGTAGTTCTCCTCCACCAGTTGACCGAGTTTCGGCGCGACATCGTAGACGGGGACGAGGGTTTGTTGCTCAGGCAAATCACCAAACAGCTGGTCAAGCCTTTCCCTCAACGTGTTCGCGTCAATGTCACCCACCACGGCAATATGGAGCCCGTCGCGAGCGAAAATGGCCTGGTGGAAGGCGCGGAGGTCGGACGGCGTGATGCCGGGGAGGCTCTCTTTTGTGCCTTCTCCCGGCCTTGAACAAGGATGCGCGCCATAGATCGCGCGCAGCCATTTGCGCTGAGCGATGGCGTTAGGGTCTCGCTCGCTGCCGACGATGCGGGAGACAATCTCGGCGCGGACGCGATCGATCGGCCCCTGCTCGAAGCGCGGCGCGTTCAGCGCGAGCCGAAGCAGGCCGAACGCCGCGTCCTGCTTTTTGGAAAGCATGCACATCGATCCGTAGATGTCGTCGCTTTGCGCGTCCAAACTCATTTCGGCGCCGGCATGGTCGAGCTTCACCTGGAAGGCACCGCTGTCGTAATGGCCAGCGCCTTCGATGAACAGGCCGGCCATCAGTTTGGCCATCCCCTCCTTCCCGACCGGGTCCTGCTTGGTGCCGCCCTTGAAGGCAAAGCCGATGTTGACGATTTCCACTGTGTGGTCCTCCACCAGCCAGGCGATGATGCCCTTTTCGGACTTCACCTCCTGGATGTTCATCGCAGCATGGGGCCGAGCGCCGAGCGTCATCTCTTGATTCTCCGTCTTGGGCAAGAGATAGCCCGTGGTCGAACGGTCGAACGCGAGATAGCGGGCGGCAACTGCTTTGATTTGCTCGGGGGTAACCTTGCGGATGCGATTCGGCCGTTCCTCGACATCCTTCACGGTACCGCCGGTGGCCAGCGTCGAGCCGTAGATGCTGGCGAGCCAGTCCAGGTTGTCTTCCGCAAAGATCATATTGAGCAAATAGTGGTCCTTGGCCTTGCCTAGTTCCTCGTTGCTGACACCATCCTCGGCAATGCGGGCAACTTCGGCAGCGGCCGCCGCTTCGAGATCAGCCAGCTTGGCATCGCCGCGCGGTGCGCCATAGATGGCGAACTTGGTGTCGTCGAGCACAGTGCCCTGGAAATAGACGCGGGCGCTGGAAGCGATACCTTGCTGGACAGCGAGCGCCTGGTAGAGCCGGCCGCGGTTACCGCCGCCGAGAATTTCGGCCAGCAGGTCGAGCGCTTCGGCCTCGCCCGGCTTGGCGGTGTGGTAGGACGGCACCACCCACTGCGTCGAAAAACTCGGCACGCTGACGCGGGCGTCTGAGAGCGTGACGGTGCGCCTGGTGTTCTGCTCGGGCTCAACCGGCCGGATGCGCGGCGGCAGGTCAGGTCCGCGCGCCACCTTGCCATAGGTCTTTTCGGCCAGCGCCCGCACCGTGTCCGGTTCGACATCGCCGGCCACGATCAGCACGGAGTTGTTGGGCCAGTAGTACTTTTCATAGAAGACGGTGGCGTCGACGCGGTTCAGCTGCTCGATCTCCTGCATCCAGCCGATGATCGGGATGCGATAGGGGTGGTTCTGCCACAGCGTCGCGTCGATCTCCTCATGGAGAACGTCCTGCGGGTTGGTGTCGGTGCTTGAGCGGCGCTCCTCGATGACCACATCGCGCTCGGTCTTGACGACATCGTCGGTCAGGATGAGGTTTCGCATTCGGTCGGCCTCGAAGCTCATCATCAGCTCGAGCGCCGACGGCGCCACTGTCTGATAGAAGGCGGTGTAGTCGGAGGAGGTGAAGGCGTTGTTGGAGCCGCCGATCTCGAACACTGCGCGGTCGAATTCGCCGCCCGCATGGTTGGTCGTCGCCTTGAACATCAGATGCTCGAAGAAATGGGCGATGCCGGATTTGCCCGGCGGCTCGTCGGCGCTGCCGATCTTGTACCACACCATGTGGGTGACGATCGGCGCCCGGTGGTTGGGAATGACGACCACCTCCATGCCGTTGTCGAGCACGAAATCCCTCGCCTTGCCGTCCTCCCATGCGACGGGGATCGGAGCCGGCCCCGCGCCGACCAACTCGGACGCAACGGACGTCCTGCGAAGCCCATGAGTGCGGGGCTTGCTTGGTAGTTCTGGTAGGGAGAGTGGGGTTATGGGCTGCGTTCCTGGCAAAGTGATCTGTTCCTCATTTTGAAGGATCTATGTCTCCCGAACGCCTATTGGGAGAAAGTGGATCGGCACGCGACGCCGAGCCACATGAGCCGTCAGCGTGTTGCTGGGCCTGACGCGAGCCTCATCTTTGGATGCGTCCGGGAAACTTTCGGCATGGTGAGGCCATGGGAAGTCTGCTCGTTATCCATTGGGTGTTTGCGGATACCTGAGCATGCCCCGTGCCAAGTAAGAAAGCCCCGATTCGCAAGGTTTGATCCAACCTTGATACTTGCGATATCCGACATTGTCGGGCATCCGACAGAAAGCGCCTTTCGCCGGCGCGCCGGCTATGACGCTCGCCTCCTCCGGCGTGACGACGATCCTTTGGCGGGCGCCGCGCACACCGATCTGCCCGCCTATCAGCACCGCGACATCGAAGGACAGCGCGATCGTGACTGGATGGGTCTTACGCAAACATGCAGCAGTGCCACCGCGATCAGGACTTCATCCGCCCCACAAAGACCCGAGCGCGAGGGACGACGTGTAAGGCAACATGTCATCCTCGATAATGATGCCGCGCATAAAGAGGTAAGGTCCCTCGTCGTACCGGCGAGCCCCTTCGCTGGGTCTCGCGAGGGTCTGGTTTGCGAACGTCGACCGACAGCATCACGGCATGGGCGGCCCCATCGGTAGGCAAGCATTGACCGTGCCATCAGCGTTGAGGCAGCGCAGAGCCCAATTTCCCGGTGCCAGCCGGTACGTTGGAGCTTCAACTGTGGCCAGCCAAGCGGGCCGAGGCCGTGAAACTCCTGATACCCTGGACCGTCCGGATTGCAACGCACGACGCCTTGGTCTCGCGCCAACGTCCATTGACGCTCAGCGAAGCATCATGCGGACGAGCTGGGAAAGCTTGGCCGGGCCGGCGCCTTCCCAGGCGCATGGGACGCGCGACGACCCATGTGGACCTTGGATTTCACTACGCACTTACGCTGCTTTGGCCTTGTCAGCAGCCTGAGCATAAAGCGTGCTCAGCTTTCAGGGCGAGCCTCTTTCATGTTGATAGCATCTGTCGTCATTCAGGATCGCCCCATTTTCGCATGCCGCTTGCAGCTTTCAGACTGTTGTCAGCCAGGGCCGCCATAAAGGGTCTCGTTTAACGCATTCGGGAGGCTTCATCACTCGACCACATTAATTTCGGGCGGTTCGCCGGCGCTCCGAATGGCACTTAACACCAGATCCTCTCCAAACCCGTGATGATCCAAGAGGAAAACGAAAAATCCCTAAATCATAAAAAAGCACCGATACGGTCGGCTCCAGGCTGATGAAATTGCGGTCTCACTGGCCACGCACGATACTTGCGATGGCGATGGCCATTGCAAAGGCCGGTCAAGCACCCAAGACGCTGACAAGCACGCCTCCGACCAAAGCTCGATCGTTGGCAGCCTTTCTAGCCGTATACTTGGGGCATTTTGGGACGGCGATCCGGACGCCGATTAAAACCTGCCGGTCGTCTAAATGGAATGGTTGGTCCGGGTCCTTACTGGACCGCGCCAACCCGATCGGGCCGGCGCACAGGGGCACCCAGACAATTGGACACGTCGCCTTTGCGCGGCGGCTTGCACTTTCTCGGATGGCCTTTTTTCTCCCCGGGCGAAATCGAGCGAGCGGTGAGGCGGAGCCTTCGATTTTGCCGATCATGTCGTGTCGCTTCGATCGAACTGCTCAGACGATGATAGCGGCATTGATTGCCGCGGCCGAAATGCGTTGTGTGAAGTACGATTTCTACGCCGTATACATACTGCCGTACAGTTCGCCCTGTCAGCAGCCTTGCCAGCAATCCGCCCTGTGTCCAACTGTCGTCGAATTCACCGGTGTCATTGAGGAATTCGTATGATCGCCTCGAAACCATCATTGCGACCGCGGGCGGGCGACGCAAGCTCTAGACTGCCACCGATCCGCTGGATAACCATGTTAGCGATATGTAGACCAAGGCCTGAGCCCGCAGCAGGAGTAGCACCACGACTAAATCGCTTTGTAAGCCCTTCGAGGTCGGGGAGGGGCACCACCGGTCCGGCGTTTGCAATAGCGATGGTTCCATCAGTTTGGACGGAAACTGTTGTCGGAACAGTGGGCAGTCCATGTATCAGCGCATTCTCGATCAGGTTACGAAGGAGGATCCCAAACGCATCGACATCCACTTTGCGCATCAAAGTGGTGCAGCCGTCGACGTTAAGATGCAGGCGTCCGGCATATTGCGGCTTTTTCCTCAGGTCGTCGATTTCCAGCCGAACCGATCGGACAAGATCGATCGCGTGATCCGCCATGCCAACCCCCGATTCGGCTTGAGCGAGCTGAAGCACTTTTTCGACAAGGCGGCCAAGGCTCGACAGCGCTTGCTCGATGCCGCGCGCACGCATTTTGGCCGACCCATTGGGAAGCTCGGCCACTAATCTCTGCATCTGAGCGATTGAACCTGCGATCGGCGTGCGCAGTTCATGCGCACTGTTTGCGGCGAACTCGCGTTCGGCCTCGAGAGCCGCCCGCAGACGATCGAGAAGCCGATTGACGGATGCCGCGATTGGAGCCAACTCTGCCGGGAAATCGCCCAAGTCCATTGGTGACAGATTGCCGCCGTCGCGCGATCCGATCTGCTGTCGCAGTACCTCGATTGGCCGCAGCGAGCGCCGGATCACGATCCACCAAACAGCTAAGCTAAAGGGCAGGAGCACGAGTGTCGGAAGGAAGACAAAAAGTGCGCCCTTCGCGATTGTGGTACGGCGGCCATCAAGCGGTTCGGCCAACTGATGATACACGCCGTCTTGGATCTCCTCTGTGTAGACGCGGTAATCAGCGTTTCCCCAAAAGCCGTTACTCAGGGGAGCATCAGGGAAGGGCTGCTGACCCTCTTCCGGTTCGGAAATAAGCACTACCCCGTACTTATTAATAACCTGCTCACGATAGGTCCAGTACTTTTTATAAGTTGGCAAGTGGTTATTGTATTGATCAACGTGTTTTCCATTCAAGACCTTGATCAGCTCTGGTTCTCTGTACTCTGCGCTCGCCTGGAGCAAGTCATCCGAACTTTCGTTTACATTATTGCAAAAAATGAACGCAGCAATGGTTGGGGCGGCGATCCAAACCAGGAGCGTTGCCCCGCCTAACCACGATATCAGCTTTCTCGTCATGCTGTTCGAGTTCGTCATGTGACCACGAGCCTGTATCCGGAGCCACGCACGGTTGCTATTCTATCCCCGCCGATCTTCTTGCGGAGCCGGCTGACATAAACCTCCACTGTGTTGCTCTCGAACTCCGAATTGAATGAATAAAGCGCGTGCTCGATCCTCCCCTTTGAAACGACCGAACCGGGCCGGCGTAGAAGGCAGTCGAGCACCGCCCATTCGCGTCCAGACAGGTGGACCTCCTGCCCGTCGCGGAAGAGGCGTCGCTCGGCTGCCTGTATGGAAAGCG
>NZ_RZTB01000151.1:0-11172 GCF_003997735.1 Mesorhizobium sp. M7A.F.Ca.MR.148.00.0.0
CTCGCCTCCCCGCGCGATGTTGTAAATCGTTTCATCCAGGGTATTTTGGCCATCGGGAACAGAGGAAATAGTCATGTCCAACAGCGCCTTGCCGCTGGTTATCAGTGCGCCGGAACCACGCACGCTCGACCTGATCTTCACAGCCCGGCAGCTGGCGCGGCTCAAGGCTCACTATCGTTTTGTCGAGACGACCGCTGACGGCGTCGCGAAACTGCCGGCCGACGTGCTGGCCGAGGCGCGCTATATCATCGGCCAGCCGCCCATATCGCCCGAAACGCTCGACGGGATGAAGGCGCTGCGCTGCGTCTTCAATGTCGAGACCAACCTCATCAACAACATGTCCTACGAGACCTTGTTCGCGCGCGGTATCCATGTCGTCACCACCGGCCTGGTGTTCGCCGAGCCGGTCGCAGAGCTTGGCCTTGCCATGGCGCTCAACCTCGCCCGCGACATCGTCGATGCCGACCTCGCCTTCCGCCAGGGACAGGAACTGTGGGGCGGCGACGGCAACCAGACGGCGCGGCTCCTGTCCGGCGCGGATGTCGGGATCATCGGTTTCGGCGATCTCGGCCGGGCGCTGAACCGGCTGCTGTCGGGCTTCCGCACCCGCACCAAAGTCTTCGATCCCTGGCTGCCGCCATCGATCCTCATCGACAATGGCGTCGAGCCGGCCTCTCTCGACGAGGTGCTGTCGACCAGCGACTTCATCTTCGTCGTTGCCTCGGTGACCAGCGAGAACCAGGGTTTTCTCGGTGCCGAGGCCTTTGCCGGCATGCGCAAGGGCGCCGCTTTCATCCTGCTCAGCCGCGCCGGCGTGGTGGACTTCCCGGCACTGATGGCGGCGGTGAAGAGCGGCCACATCGTCGCCGCCAGCGACGTTTTCCCCGAAGAACCGCTGGCGCGGGATCATCCGGTGCGCACCCTGCCCGGCTTTCTGCGCTCGGCTCACCGCGCCGGCGCGCTCGACATCGCCTTCAAGCGCATGGGCGATATGGTGCTTGAGGACATGGACCTGATCGACCGCGGCCTGCCGCCGCTGCGCTCCAAGCGCGCCGAGCGCGAGACGGTTTCGCGCATGCGTTCCAAGCCGGCCGACAGGAATTGAGGCGTGGGTTTTCGTCCCGGTTGGCCGGCCCTCGACAAGGTCGGCTTGACAAGGGCGCGGCCGGCGATAACGCTGCCGCAATCGAACTTTGCGGAGGGAGGCCATGAACATGAAGAAGATCTATGAAAAGCCGATGCTGCTCAAACGGCAGAAACTCTCCGCCGTGACGGCGCAGCAAGCCAATTCAGGCGTAATAGGCCCGACAGGCCCGGCAGGCTGACACCTCGCGGCATCCAATGAAGGTTAGTATCGGACGCACCCGGGGCGGGCGGTACGGCAGCCGCTCCAGGCGCAGCTTCAGTGTCCACGGCTGCTCTTCGCCCTGCGGGCGACCGCTTCCATAAAAGAGCGGGCGGCAGCGTCACAAGCCGTTCTGGACGGTCCGTTCGCGGACAGCACGACCTCCGCGGCCTTCCGCGACATGCCGTATTTCCGGGCGAAGACCGCAGCGTCGTAAGGTTCGTTTTCGGCTACCGGTGCCGCGGACGTGATCCTGGCTTTGGTCATTGGCGCGTCCGCCTGAAACTCTCAAGCAACTCGCCTTCATTGCGGCAGCCATTCTGGAACAGCGAAAACACCGTGGCCGCCAGAAGCTGCACGTCCGACTCTCCCGACATGCGATCGAGTTTGCGCTCCAGGCAGACCCGATCGAAGACGCGCTGGCACAGTTGCAGATCGGAAGGATGGAAACCAGGATTGCGCTTATGAAGGCTCGACATAAGAAGCCCCTTTCGGAGCAGCGATCACTTCCTTGACGCTGTGGGCAAAAAATGAAATCGGGCTGAGCAAGAGTCAACATCGGCCTTCATCACAGTAAGTATCGTACAATTCTCCCGCCGGTCCGCCCCTTTTTCGAACGATTCTCGGGCCCGGCGCGACATGGCGCCCTTGTCATTAGCCGGCGGATTTCATCGACCCTCACCGTGATCCGGCGCTCTCATGAAATATGTCGGTTTTGTACCAAGTGGCGCTTGGTACGTTTCCGACACTAACATTCAGGCCGATCTTTTCATATGCGAACGGGCGTTGGGGGGCGCCGTGCTTCGAATTTCATATCGCATTGATATCTTTCTTCGTTCAGAGCCCCTATACATAGGCGATCGTCCGTACGTTTTTACGGGCACGGACGGCTGGGAGATTGGATGGCTCTTGCCCTGCATTGGGCCACGCCATGTCTGATCTCACCAAAAACCATCAATACCGAAATCAGCTGCTGCGGCGCATGCCCGCGGATGATCTGGCGTTGCTCGAGCCGCACATGCAGCGCTGCGACTTGCCGCTGCGCATGATGCTGGTGACTCCGAATATTCCGATCGAGGCCGTCTACTTCATCGAACAGGGCATCGGTTCGGTGGTCGCCAGCACGGCAAGCGGCCAAGAGGCCGAAGTGGGCTTCATCGGCTTCGAAGGCATGACCGGATACGCCCTGGTGATGGGCGACGACCGTGCGCCGCATGCCTGTTATGTCCAACTCGAAGGCGAAGCGATCCGCATCGAAGTCGGCGCTTTCAAGGCAGCATTGGAGGCAAGTGCAACCTTGCGCATGTTCCTGCTGCGCTTCGTCAACGCGCTACAGACCCAGGCCGGCTGCACCGCGCTCGTCAACGCGCGGTTGAAGCTCGAGGAACGGCTGGCGCGATGGCTGCTCATGTGCGATGACCGCGTGCCGGGCGAACATCTCGCCATCACCCACGAATTCCTGGCCATCATGCTTGGTGTCAGGCGGCCAGGCGTCACCGTCGCCCTCCAACTGCTTGAAGGCCGCGCGTTGATCCGCTCGCGTCGGGGCGAGATCGTCATTCGCGACCGCGCCGGACTGCTGGAACTCGCCAATGGCAGTTACGGCGAAGCCGAGGCCGAATATACAAGGCTGATCGGCGAGATCGGCGCGGCCTGATCAGGAGCGGTTGCCGCCGGCATCCGGCTTGCCCGATGTCGCTTTGCCGGGCGGTGCCGCACCGCCTTCAAATGCGCCCCGGCCAATCGGCCCATCCCCGTCGATCGGTCCATCCTTGGCTATCGGCAACCCGGCATGCTCCAGACTTGCAAGCTTGCACTTCGTCTGTTCGGCCGCCGCTCCGATAAGGCAGTCGATGGTGAACATGGCACCGGCGTGATCGCTGGCCGCGACCGCCTGGCGGATCTTCGTCAATTGCGCTTGCGTGTAGTCCAGAAGCTCGACCAGGCCGGTATGATCCAAACCGCCCTCCATTGCAGGATGTCGAGAGGCCGATCTCAGGTCGCTCTTGCGATCGAAATACGCCCATTTACACGGCTTGCATAGCCGGACTGTCAGAATCGTACAGTCTACGCGCCACCGGGTCGTTGCCTATTGGCCAAAGGTCCATCTTCGCGCCGCCGCCACGGCATGCAAGTGTATATAAGCCATCGCTTGAATACTGGTCCGTACGTCTGTCGGGGAGATGTCGTGCCAATTCGCGAGAATCTCGCCGCCAATCTCAGGCGGCTGGTCCAACGCCACGCTTCCGTCAGCGCGGTGTGCCGTGAGCTTGGCATCAATCGCACCCAGTTCGAGCGCTATCTGCAAGGCAAGGCGGTTCCCAACAAAGCCACCGCAAGGCTGATCTGCGAGTATTTCAAGATCGATGAGAATGAGCTGTATCGTGAGCCGGCCGCCGCGGCAGCCAAGAGCGACGGCAACGCAACGCTGCGCCAGGCCCTGTACGAAAACATGGTGCGGCCGCCGTCGCCCGCCATCGCCGGAGGCACATATTTCACCTATTTTTCGATGCCCGGCCGACCCGACTTTTTGATGCGCTCGGTCACCTTCGTGCGGCGCGAAGCCGATCTCGTCACCTTCAGGCGGGTGACGCGCTGGGCTTCGGGCGATGGCCGGGGTGGCTCGAGAATACCCGGCAACCATTACGGCGTGGCGATCTCGCGCCTGAACTGGATTTATTTCACCGGCATCAACCGGCGCCAGACCACCGAGCCCTCGATCATGACCGTGCAGTGGGCTCCCATCTCCGAACCGGTTCTGGTGGGCAGGGCGATCGTCCTCACCGGATCAGGGCCGGCCTTTGTATCCGTCATCATGCGGCAGGACGTCGCCAGGATCAGCATGAGGCGAGCGCTGCAGATGGCCCATATCGTCAGTCTCGACGACCCCAGTGTCGATCAGCTGGTGGTCAGTCTCGCACGAGAGACCCGATAAACTCGCTTCTTACGGGAAAAATCGGGGAAAGTTTCAAGTTTTTCGACTATATTTTTCTTCGTTTCGGGATTTTTGCGCAAAAAACCCCGGAACTTTCACCCCAACCTGTCGTTTTCCAGCTGATCGTTGCTTCGACGATCCCAAAGCAACAGGAGGAGTACCGCCATGAACATCAAGATGATCTGTTTCGGCGCGATGACGCTCTCGATGGTTGCCGGTACGGCGCTTGCCGCGAGCGACACCGGCACGTCGGCTCTCGACGATCCGGCCAAGATGCAGCCCTTCTACACCGACTCCAGCAGGAAGACGATGGTCAGCGACGACGATTTCGTGAAGGCCTGGAAGGCCCTTACGCCGGACGACCAGACCGCGATGATGAAGGCCTGCGAGGACGAGGCGAAGGACGCCACTGCGGCCAACAGCCATCCGGAATTCTGCAGCAGCGTGAAAGCGAACGGCGGCAGCAAATAGCAATCCAGCGGCCCGATGAGAAACAGCCCCTTCGCGGGGCTGTTTTGCGTCTGCCGCGGGGCGCACGGACAAGCCCGCCACGCAACGATCAGCCCGGCCGGCGCGCCGGCCCATTTCCCTTCCTGCTATGTTGCACCGCGATAAAATTGCTCTATGTTGCACTGCGATAAATTTGTTGCATTGCGATATCAGCCTGCCCGGCCGACGTTGCGCAGGGGCTGGGCCTTGCACGAAGGAGCCGTCGTGGCAGCATCGTTCCGGCCGGACATACAAGGATTGCGCGCGCTCGCCGTCGGCGGTGTCGTCGCCTACCATTTCGGCCTCACCGCGCTCCCCGGCGGCTTTGCCGGCGTCGACATCTTCTTCGTCATCTCGGGCTGGCTGATAACAACCCATCTCATGCAGGAGATCGGCGAGACCGGCCGGCTCGACCTTTGGCGCTTCTATGCCAGGCGCGCGCGGCGGCTTCTGCCGGCAGCTTTATTCGTCATCCTGGTTACGCTGGCCGCCGGCTACTTCATCCTGGCGCCGCAGGAGCAGGCGCTCTATTCGCGCGGCGCCATGTTCGCCTCCGCCTATGCCATCAATCTGTGGCTGCTGCGCTGGTCGTTCGACTATTTCGCCGCCGACGCCACCAGCAATCCCTTCATCCACTTCTGGTCTTTGTCGGTGGAGGAGCAGTTCTATCTGGCCTGGCCGGCGCTGCTTCTGCTGGCCGCCTGGCTGCGGCCGGGCCGGCGAACGGCCGCAGCCGTGATCGGCGTTACCGGCCTTGCCTCCTTCGCCGCCTGCCAGTGGCTGACCAGCGCGGCGCCGGCCTGGGCCTTCTATTTTTCACCGCTGCGCGCCTGGGAGTTCGCCGCCGGCGGCCTGGCGACGCTGGTCCCCATGGCTTTGCTGCAGCACCGCATCTGGCTGCGGGCAGCACTTGGCTGGCTCGGCCTGGCGCTGATCGCGACCGCCTATCTCCTGTTGAGCGAGGACCTGCCCTTCCCCGGCTGGTACGCGTTGCTGCCGGTGGCGGGCACCGTGCTGGTGCTGCTGAGCGGCGTCGGCGGGCCGCAGAGCAATAGGCGGACCGGCTGGCAAGCCCTTGGCCCGGCTACCGCTTTGTCCCTGCCGCCCTTGCAATGGATCGGCACGCTCTCCTATTCGCTCTATCTCTGGCATTGGCCGGTCATCGTCTATGCCGGGATGCTGGCGCCGGAGCTTTCGGTGCCGCAGCGGCTTGGCTGTGGCGTGCTGGCGCTCGCGCCGTCGGTGCTCACCTATCATTTGATCGAAGACCCGGCGCGGCGCGGCGCCTGGATGGCGGTGGGCGCCCGCGCCTTTCCCAGGGGCATTCCAGGCGCAAAACCGCTTCGCGCTTTTCCCGGCCTTGTGCTGGTTCCCGCGCTGATGCTGACCGGCACCGGCGTGGCGGTCGCCTATGCCAACGCGCATCTGGCCACGCGCAACATCGGCCCCGAGCAGCGCGGCATCGAGCAGGCGGTCGAAAGACCTTCCATCGCGCGGGCTGTCGACAAGAACTGCCTGGCCGACTTCCAAACGGTGACGCCGAAACCCTGCATGTTCGGCCCGGCCGATGCCAGCCGCACCATCGTGCTGTTCGGCGATTCGCACGCCGACCAGTGGTCGACGCCGCTGATCGAAGCAGCCAGGCGCAACGACACAAAGATCATCACCTATCTCAAATCATCGTGCCGCGCTTCGCGGCTCTCCACCTTCAACACGGTGCTGAAGCGCGACTACACCGAATGCGACGCCTGGCGCGAGCAGGCCATATCAGAGATCATCCGCCACAAGCCGCGCCTGGTGGTGATCTCCGAATTTTCCATCGGCAATCTGATCCGCGACCTGCCCGCGGCCGAACGCACCGCTGAAGTAGCGCGCTGGCAGGCCGGCCTGCGCTCGACCTTGCAGGCCTTCAGCCGGGCCGGTGTCGAGACGGCTGTTATCCGCGACACGCCGATCAACGCCAGCTTCGCCGGCTCCTGCGTGGCGCGCACCCTGTGGTGGCGCGAGGCACCCTCGCCGCACTGCGACACGCCAAGAGCCGAAGCCGCCAACGACAGCACCGCCGCCGCCGAGCGCGCCGTGGTGACCAGCGTGCCCGACACCCGCTACATCGACCTCACCAACCAATTCTGCGGCCCGACCACCTGCCACGTCGTCTTATCAGGCAAGCTGGCGTTTCGTGACAGGCACCATCTGGCGACGGGCTTTGCAGAGACGCTGGCGGGGCCGCTGGAGCGGGCCTTGTTCTAGGCGCCTGGGTATCTGCGCCCGGTCCGCATTGTTCATCACATCTTGCGAATCTGTGGAACTGGCTTGATCACCGATCCGGCAGGCATCGCCGGTCGGATCCATTTCACACCTCACCGCCTCATCATCATCCCGTAATGCACTGCCAACAAATCCAGCCCCACCTTCAGCAGCTTCGTCACCACGTTCCGGCCTTCGCCGGTCTGCTCGGACAGGCGCTTGAGGGAACCGTCCGCGCAGCAGACTTGTCGCACCACGGCGGCCACCTCCCAATGGCCTAGCGCTCTTGTGGCGGCGGCATAGGCCCTGCCGGCGTCGAGCACACTGTCGGCGATGCCGCCGCCATCGCGGCCGCCGTCGACGCGCTCGGTCCAGCGCATCGGCTTGACATCAGCCTGCTGGCTGCAGCGGAAATCCTCGCGGTAGCGCAGACCTGCCTCGCGCTGCTGGCGCGACAGCGAGGTGATGCCGACGAGCGCATCGATGGCGCGCACCCGCACGATGCCGCCGGTGGCGGCGTAGCCGTCATTCGACACCTCGTAGACACGAGCAGCCTCCAGCGTGCCCGCCGCCAGCCGCTTGCGGCCGAAGGCGTCATCCCTGAGCGCGAAATCATGGCCGATCTCGCGGCGTATGCGCACCTGCTCGGCCTCGCCCTTCGGCAATTTCGGCGCCTGCGGTTTGACGGGTCTGGTCCTTTTGCTCATGGGAGGCTCCTGGTTGGCTCGGGATGATGGAGAACGGCAAAGCGGCGATCCTTCGCGCTGTTGGGCATCTCCCCACATGGTCGGCAGGGCGGAGAGAGCCGCCGTTCGGTTGGCCTTCGTTGAATCGGAGGTCGTCGCCTCCTCGCCGCTGCGCCAGCATCCTTGCCGCCCGGCATCCAGGCTGATGGAACCGGCGCGAGCTTTCGACGTTATGTCGCGTCCATGCCAAGGGGAGGTTCGCCGATGACAGCCTTCATGCCGGTTACCGTGCGCTTTTGCGATAACAAAACCATGCTGGTCAGTTCGGTGGCCGGCGCAGCCGAGGCATTGCGCCACCAATGGCCCGACAAGACAGCACCTGGTTATCTCGAGGCGACGCGGCTGGTTACGCTCGCCGTCGAAGGCATCTGCTGCCAGCGCATTGCGTTCGACGCCTTCACCAGGGCGGCCAAGCAACAGAACATACTGGTGGCCAGGCCCAAAAGCCGCGCCCATGACTGGCTGAACGCGGTGGCTAGCCCATGAGGATCGCGCGCCGGCCGAAAAATTGATGCAACCGGCCGCCAGCGGGGCGCGTTTATCGATGCGGTAGTTGGAGCCGCGCGCAAAGCGAAGGTGAACGCCGTGGGTACGATGAAAACCGGAGTGCCGCTCAAAGTGCGGGTGGAAGATGAGATCGAAGAGATCGACAGCGTCAGCGAAGCCGCCGATTTTCTGCAGCGTTGGCCGCTCGAGCGACGCGGCCATGTCTACCGCAGTGCGCTGAACGCCTGCAGCGCGGCGATCGCCGCGCAGATTTCCGAAGCCGACGCCATGAAGGTGTTTACCGGCTTTGCCCGGGTGACCGGTATATTGGTCGACGAGGGCAACCCGGCGATGGCGATGGACGCAAGGAGCATGCAGAGCCGCACGCCCAAGCAAGGCCGGCAAATGCCGAAATAAGGTTTTGGCGATTTTGCTCCGGGCTTGATTCATCTCAGATCCTCCACCTCTGTGCAGCGAGGCAGCCCTTTCACCCAGCCTCCGCTTCGCTCGGCTGACCATTCCGGGGCGAGCCACGTGTCTCGCCCGTCCTTCGGACCCCCGGGGGGAGAGGAGATTGCCAGCGGCGGTGCCAATCTCTTCTCCCCAGCGGGGAGAAGGTGGCCCGGAGGGCCGGATGGGGGGGCCGCCTCGCGCAACCTCTCGCAAGAACTCGCCGGCACGCCATCGGTTTCCGAGGCATCCGCCCTCGCCGTTGCCGGCGCCGGCGCCAGACTGCTCGGCCCCCGCACGGTGCTCGGCCCCGTCACCTGCGCGATCGCCATCAGCGGAGATGCGCCATGACCGTCCATTTCATCGGCGCCTGGTGGTAGGTGCAATAGCTTTTCAGCGCCCTGGTGCGCATGCCGCAGCACAGCATGTCGGCGCCCGGCCGGCTGCCTGGCGCATCGTTTTCAGAATCCTCCTCCACCGTCAAATCCAGCGGCGCGCGGCAGCGTGAAAACAGGCAATCGATGAAACGCATCGCCACGCCATGCGGCTGCCGGCCAATGGCCGCGCGCGGTGACGCCGGCGTCTCCAGGCGATAGGCTACGCCGTCGGCGATCAGCACGCCTACCTCGCGCACGAACGAATGGCGCCTGGGCCGGGCCACTTCACGCCCGTCCTTGGTGGCAAGCACGCCATGCATCTTGCCGACGACAGGCGTCGCAGTCCCCGGGGCGCCAGTCGCCCGCTTGCTTTCAGCGCGCTTGCCCACGGCCTGTCCGGCTCGCGGCGGCGGCCCCTTGCCATTGGCAAAACCGATCGCGCCCAGCATGGCGTTACGGTGCACGATGCCGATGATGGCGTCGCGCGACACCGGGCTGCCGCGCAACGCGCCGAACGCGACTGCAATCCTGGAGGCTGATAGCCCGTCCTTCAGCCAGCGGCCGATCTCGTGCAATTCCGCGTCGCTATAGCTTGCCATATCCAGCTCCATCCAAAGTTCGGCCGCGCGCCGTCGGGCAGCGTCAAGGTTCGACCCGGTGGCCGGGTCGCAGTCAGGTTGTTTTTCAAGAGCCGGCTGTCAGCCGACCAGCCTCAGCCGGATTGGGTAGATTTCCCGCCGGCAAGGTGCAGAAGCCGCGCCTCGGCCGTGTTTCTATCCAGGGCGGAAACCGCCCTGCCCGTTGGCCTGTCGAACAGGATGACGGTGCCGTCCTCGGTGCGGATGCAGGAGCGGCCAGCCGAAAAAACAGCGCCGGCGCCATGCCGGTCGGATTGGGGGCCGGAGCCGCTGGGGGCGGCGGCTCCGGCCGTTCCGGTCGCCGGAGACGGGCGGACCGGACCCGGGGCTGGTGCAGTCAAGCACCGAGCGTCGGGCTTCATCCTGGCCGGGGAGGAGGACAGCCGGGATGAAAGGGGGGCGACAGCCGCCGGGCACACCGCGCACGGGGCCGGCGCCATTGCGCCATCAAAGGTGGACAGGTTTTGCATACCTGTATATAAGCATAACTCATAAATTGATGCAAGTCATTCTTTCATAGACGAGAGCCACTTTCATCACTCACATGGTCGCCATGGCAAGAACGGAACTGTCGATCAAGGTCGGGGCGGCGATCCGCAAGGCGCGCAAGCAGCGGGGCCTGGTCATGCGCCACATCGCCGAGCACAACGACACCGACGTCGCCGCCGTCGGCAATTGGGAAACCGGCCGCAATCTGCCCAAGACCGAGAACCTCCTGAAGACCGCCGCCTTCCTGCGCGTCGACCCGGTGGCGCTAGGTCAAGGGCAGGTCGTGTTTCTCGACGATGCCGGACCGGTCGCCGATGCGGAGATCGTCACCGATACCGGTCCGCTACCCGCCGGGTCGACGGATATCGAGGTGCTGGGCGCGGCCGTCGGCGGCGACGATGGCGATTTCACCTTCAACGGCGAGCCGGCGGGTTATGTCCAGCGCCCGCCGGGGGTGCGCAACCTGCCGAAGGTGTTCGCCCTGCACGTGCTCTCGGATTCCATGGTGCCGCGTTACGAGCCCGGCGACCTGATATATTGCGGCGGCCGCGACGCGGTGCCCGGCGACCATGTGGTGATCGAGACCTTCCCCGAAGAAAACGAGCGCAACGGCAAGGCCTTCATCAAGAAGCTGGTCAAGCGCACGGCGGGCGAGTTGGTGGTCGAGCAGTACAATCCGCCGAAGACGCTGACCTTCAACCGCTACGCCATCAAACATGTCTGGCGCGTGATTCCGCTGAAGGAATTGCTGGGGTATTGAGGACGGGCCGTTCTTCCTTCTCCCCCTGCGAGAAGGAAGAAGCAGCGCTGGCACCCTCCCTTCGACAAAACTCAAGCCCGCCGTGATCCCTCCAGCGGCACCTCGCGATCGCTCAGCATCTGCGCTTCGCTGCGCACGCGCTGGCGCTCGTCGATGAAGGCCGCCTGGATCGTAACGGTCGCCCCTGGCAGTCCGTCGGCACGGCCAGCC
>NZ_RZTB01000152.1:0-10741 GCF_003997735.1 Mesorhizobium sp. M7A.F.Ca.MR.148.00.0.0
CAGTTTTGCCTGTGGCGTCAACTCATCGAAGCGGCGGGCACAGAGGTTCAGCTGGCGCGTCGCCCAGTCGTCGGTCAGCCGCAGGCTTCGCAGCGAGCGTGCCGAGCGGCGCGCCGCACTTTCCGGCACGATAGCGATGCCGGCGCCCTGGGCGACCAGCCGGCAGACATTGTGGAGGCCGGGCACGCGGATGCGGAAGTGCAGATGGCCGCCAAGGCGGGCGGCCTGACGGGTGATGTGCTCCTGCAAGGGATGGCCGGCGCTCAGGCCGACAAAGGCTTCGCCGAGCAGGTCGCCGAGGTTGGCCGTATTGCCTTCGAGGTCGGGCCAGTCTCGCGCGGCGATCACCATGAGCCTGTCGATGAAGAACGGCTTCTGCTCCAGATGCGAAAGGCCGGCCCAGGTCGCGGCGATGCCGAGATCGGCGGCACCGCTTGCCACCGCCTCTGCGATCTCGTGGCTGGGGCGCTCGTCGAGGTCGATGTCGATGCCGGGATGCGCGACGAGGAAGGCCGGCAGCATGTCGCGCAGCAGCGCGCTGGTGGCGGCCGTGTTGGCCATCAGCCGCACGCGGGCGCGCAGGCCCGTGGCATAGGCGCCGAGGTCGCCGGCCATCGCCTCGATCTGGTTCTGCACCGCGCGCGCATGGTGCAGCAGCGCCTGCCCGGCGGCCGTCGGCACCACGCCGCGCCGCCGCCGGTCTAAAAGCGGCGCGCCGAGGCTTTCCTCCATGCCCTTGATGCGGGCGCTGGCGGAGGCGAGCGCCAGCCCCGCAAGTTCGGCACCATGGGTGATGCTGCCGCGCTCGGCGACCAGCAGGAACAGCCGGAGATCGGTAAGATCGAAGCGCATCTTTCTTCTCCTGCAGGGTTTCAGCCTTCGGCGCAGGCGAAGGCTGACGGCGTAACTTCCACATTGTGGGCGGCCGGCATGTCAGTCAAATCTTTTGCGATGGAGATGCGCGATGAGCGAAAAGGCGACAGGCCGGCATGGACCCGGCATACTTGAAAGCGCGGCGATCGTGCTTGCGATCGCGGTGGCCTCGCTTGCCATGGCGCGAGCGGAGCCCGGCCAGCGCGGTTGCGTGGCGATGGCTGCCCCTGTCCACCATGAAGCAACGCCTGCAAAACCCGCACCCGACGATGATGCGGCGGACATGCTGTTGCATGACTGATCGAAGCGGCACCCCGAAGGAACGACCGTGCTGAGCGTCGGCGTCATCGCCTGGATCGGCGCGGTCTTCCTTGCCGCGGGCTTCGTCAAGGGTGTCGTCGGCATGGGGCTGCCGACCGTGGCGATGGGGCTGCTGGCGGTAACGATGCCGCCGGCGCAGGCGGCTGCCCTGCTCTTGATCCCGTCGCTGGTCACCAATCTTTGGCAGTTGTTCACCGGCCCATCCTTCGGCGGGCTGTGCAAGCGGTTATGGACGATGATGGCCGGCGTCGTGCTTGGCACCGTCGCCGGGGCCGGCCTGCTCACCGGCACACACTCTGGCGTTGCCTCGGCCGGGCTCGGTGCGGCGCTGGTGCTTTACGCCATTCTCGGCCTGCTCAAGCTTGGCTTCACCACGCCGGCGCGCCACGAGGCGTTGGTATCACCGCTGGTCGGCGTGGCGACCGGGCTGGTCACCGGCGCCACCGGGGTCTTCGTCATCCCGGCCGTGCCCTATCTGCAATCGCTGCGGCTGGGCCGGGAAGACCTCATCCAAGCGCTCGGCCTGTCCTTCACCGTGTCGACGGCGGCTCTTGCCCTTGGGTTGTTCAAGGCAGGCGCGTTCGCATCGCCGACAATGCAACTGGCGGGATCGGTCCTGGCGCTTGCGCCGGCGCTCGCCGGCATGTTCGCCGGCCAGGCGCGGCGCCAGGCGATGAGCGTCGAGACGTTTCGCACGGTGTTCTTCGCCGGGCTGCTGATGCTGGGCGGGTATCTGGTCTTGGAGGCCGCGCTCTGGTCTTCGGCATCCTAAGCGGCCGGTGGGGATTGGCGCGGAGCGTGATCATCAGCGTCATGCAGCGTCCCACGGAGGCTTTGTCGTCATGGTGCGGCGCAACCGGTGGTCCGGATGCTGCGGCGCGTCGAGACGTTCCAGAAAAGCGGCGTAGACATCCGGCTCGACAGCAAAGATGTCGCGGTTGAGCAACGTGTCTTCAGTGGCACGCTGCAACGCTTCAAGCATGAAGTCCTTGCGCATGAATGGGCTCCTTCCCTGCGTTAACAGCATAGCATAGCGACGATGTCACTACGATCTGTCGGTCCGGCCGCCCGATGAAAAGTCGCGCCCTCATTCGGCAATCGACCTGATGACGTTGGCCGGGTTTCCCCCGACAAGCGTGTTCGGGGGAACGTTCCTAGTGACCACGGAACCCGCCGCGACAACCGAGTTTTCGCCCACCGTCACGCCGCCGATGACCGTCGCGCCGGCCGCGATCCAGACATTGCGTTCGATCACGATCGGCTTTGCGGTCGTGAAGGCGCGACGCCGCGACGGTTCGACGGGATGGCCCGAGGTGATGAGGCTGACATTCGGCCCGATCATGACATCGTCGGCGATGTCGAGCCCGCCAAGATCATAAAAGGTGCAGTTCTGATTGATGAAGACATTGCGCCCGACGCGGATATCGGATCCGCCGGTCGTGTAGAAGGGCGGGATCAGCAGGAAGCTGTCGTCGACCTTCCTGCCAATGAGTTCGCTGAACAGGGTCCGGACTTCAGCCGCGTCGTTGAAGGTCAAGCGGTTGAGGCTTGCGGTGGTCGCCATCGCCCGTTTGACGTCGGCCAGCATGGCGGCCGACTGCGGCATTCCGCTGGGAATTATCCTGGTGCGACCCTCGTCCGCCATTCGTCAATTTTCTCCGGCGCGGTCGAACAATGTTGGCGCACGACAGCCGCGCCGGGATGGTCTCCGGCTGTTATTTGAGCATGATTCCGAAAGTCAGTTCCAGCCCGGGAAAACGCCCTAGCGGACGACCAGCACCGGGATTTCCGTGTAGGACAGCACTTCCGCCGTCTGGCTGCCGAGAAGCAGCTTGCCCAGTCCGCGGCGGCCGTGCGAAGCCATGACGATCAGGTCGCAGCCCAGGGCCTGCGACAGTTCCAGGATGGCTTCGGCGGGCCGCTTGTCCTCGACATGCACGACCTCCGCGGAGACGCCGACGGCGTTCGCCGACGCCTTGCACTTGTCGAGCACTTCCTTAGCGTGTCGTCCCGCCTCTTCCTTGTAGGCAGCCAGTTCGTTGCCGGCGGCATAGCCGGCCATGGCACCGCCCAAGGCGAAGATCGGGAATGGTTCCGAGACGGTGACGAAGGTGACAGCAGCGCCGAGGCCCTTGGCCAACGTTAGGCCGTGAGTAACGCCCTTGTCGGCCAGTTCCGATCCGTCCGTGGCGATGAGCAGATGTTTGTACATGACGATCTCGACTTGTTGTGCAAGGGCCCGTGCCCTTGTGGTGGCGGGAGCCTTGTGGAGGCTGGCCTCGATATAGTCGCGGCCTCGGGCCGATCACAGGGCCGGCCCGCCGCCGATCAAGGCCAGGCGACCACGCAGTTTTGTACCAAGCGGTTTCCCCTTTGCCGCATCGTCGCTTAAGGTGCTGGCGACACTGAAAGGCATTCCATGAGCAACGCGTATCCCCAAATCCATCTGGTCCGGCATGGTGAGACGGCATGGAGCCTTTCGGGGCAGCATACCGGCCGCACCGACATGCCGTTGACCCCGGTTGGCGAGGCCGCGGCGCGGGGTGTCGCCGATAGGCTCAAGGGGCTGTCTTTTTCGGCCGTATGGTCGAGCCCGTCGCAGCGCGCCTACAACACCAGTGTACTGGCCGGCTTCGACGCGCAGAGCGTCAAGAAGGACGATCTGCAGGAATGGGACTACGGCGCCTATGAGGGGCTGACGACAAAACAGATCCTGGCCGAGCGCCCCGGCTGGAATGTGTTTCGCGATGGTTGTCCGAAGGGCGAGATGGCGGCCGATGTCGGCGTGCGGGCCGACAGGATTATCGCCGGGCTGCGCGAGGCCAATGCCGGCATATTGGTGTTTTCCAGCGCGCATTTCTTGCGCGTGCTGGCGGCGCGCTGGATTGGCCTGCCGCCCGAAGGCGGCGCGCTGCTTGTGCTCGAAACAGCCAGCATCAGCGTGCTCGGCTACGAGCATGATTTGAGCGAGCCGGTCATCCGGAAATGGAACCAGAAGTAGGGCGGCTTTGGCCAGCGGCGCCGCTTCCGCCCTACCTGTCGAATTTCTTGATCGCTTCGGCGGTCACCGGCGTGAAGAAATTCACCAGATTGCCATCGGGGTCGCGAAACAGCAGCGAGCGATTGCCCCAGGGCATTGTGGTTGGCTTCTGCACAGTAACATTCTTGACGAGGTCCGAGAGCCTGGCGAATTCAGCATCGACGTCGCCGACGCGGAACTCGAGGATGACGGTGTGGTTGTCGGCGGGGCGGGCGATGTCGCCGCCAAACAGCATCAAGGTGCGCGTGCTGCCGATCGCCAGCGTGCAGGCCGGTGTCGCCAGTTCCGCGAAGTCTTCCGTGTAGACCGTCACGGGCATGCCCGTGATCTCGCCGTAGAAGCGCACGAGGCGCTGAACGTCCGAAGTGATGATGCGGACAGAGACGAAATTCATTGCTTTGGCTCCTGATCGTTGAAGCCGTGGCCGGCTCTCATCCGACCTATAGGCCAGGCCTCCTGACAGCTTTCCGTCAGGACGGATTGCTGTGAGCCTGCACCAGCGCACGCGCTGCTCACCCCGTCAGCAGCGCCAGTTCCTCCGGTGTCAAACGCCGTGCCGTGCCCTTGGCGAGGTCGCCGAGCGGCAGGCGGCCGATGGCGATGCGGATGAGGCGCAGGACCTCGACGCCGTGCGCGGCGAGCAGGCGACGGATGTGGCGGTTGCGGCCTTCGTCGAGCACGATCTCCAGCCAGGCGGTGCGGCCGCCGCTGCGCAAAAGTTCGATCGAATTCGTGGTCAGGATCTCGCCGTCGACGCTCACGCCCGCGCGCAACGTCTTCAACATCGCCGCGTCCGGCACCGTGCCGACCTGCACGTGATAGGTTTTCGGCAAATGCGAAGCCGGGTCCATCAGCCGGTTGGCAAATCGGGTGTCGTTGGTCATCAGCAGCAGGCCTTCGCTGGCCTTGTCGAGGCGGCCAACCGGCGAGACGAAGGGCAGGTCGAGCCCTTCGAGGCAGGCATAGACGGTGTCGCGCTGTTGCGGGTCGTCGCGGGTGGTGACCAGCCCGCGCGGCTTGTTGAGCATGAGATAGACCTTGCGCTCGGCAACCACGGGCCTGTCGTCGACGACGATGCGGTCGCGGTCGACGTCGACGCGCAGGGCTGCATTGCGCACCACCTTGCCGCCGACGCGCACACGGCCTTCGGCGATCAGCACATCCGCCTGCGTGCGCGAGCACAGGCCGAGCTTCGACAGCGCCCGGTTGAGACTGACGCCGGCACATCCGCCTGCGTGCGCGAGCACAGGCCAAGTTTTGAGAGGGCGCGGTTGAGACTGACGCCGGGCGCCGCCTGCCTGCCGCTCTGCCGTGTCTGCCGTGGTGTCATGCTGCCCGTCTGCGCTGGTGGAGCCGACAGATGCCACGGGCCACGATCGCTTCGCAAGCCGCGCTGCTGCCTTCGCATGCGCCGCACCGCCCGAACGACGATATTGTCGTCGCCGCATCCGCGATAAATTGCAGCGCATGAGTGAGTCTGCCGCACCGATCATCAAGACCGTCGTCATCGCTGCAACGCCTGCCAAGATTTGGCAGGTGCTGACGACGCCCGCGATGATCCCGCAATGGATGTCCGACGAGGCGCTGACCGTCAGCCTCGAGAGACTTGTCGGCGGCGCGATCTTGATACACGGAGTGCTGCACGGAATGCCGTTCGAAAACCACGGAACTATCCGAGCTTTCGCGCAGGAGAGGGCGTTCGCCTACGGTTACTGGAGCACGCTGTCGGCCCCGCGGCTGGCGGACGTGCCCGAAAACCACACGGTGGTCAGCTTCGATCTGGCGCCGGCGGATCAGGGAACGCTGCTGACGCTGACGCTCAGCGATTTTGCCGAACCGGCGATCCGTCCGCATGCCAATCTCTACTGGGGGCCGACCTTGCAGATTCTGAAAGCGGTCTGCGAGCGCGCTTGAGGGCGGGAGTCATTCCCCGCGGAAGGGTTATCAGGCCCTTACTCTTTGGGGTGTTGGGCGAGAGCCAGCGCGCGAATACGGTCGGCGACGGCGCTGTCGACCGGGTTGTAGACGGTCAGGCTCAAATCCGGCCGGCCGTCGACCGCGAAGCCCGAATATTCCAGCTCGATATCGCCGAGTTTTGGATGCTTCAGGCGCTTTGTCCCGTCGCCGTGGCTGAGCACGTCGTTTTCGCGCCACAGCGCGTCGAATTCAGGGCTAGCGCTGCAGAGTTCGTCGACGAGTTCGCGCACCTCGGAGACAGCGCCGGCGCGTGCCGCATCGGCACGGAACGATCCCACCACGAAGCGAGCGAGGTTTTGCCAGTCGTGCTGCCTGGCGCGGATATGGGGACTGAGGAACATGAAGCGCAGGATGTTGCGCTCGCCCTCGGGCAGGGCGCTGTAGTCGGTCAGCACGACTCGCGCGGCGCGGTTCCAGGCAACGACATCCCAGGTGGCGGTCCTGACTATGGCGGGGCTGGCATCGAGCGTGTCGATGAGGCGCTGCAGCCGCGGGCTGACGCCCTCGGCACCGGTGTAGCGGACCTCGGGCGGGCGCCCCAACCCGAGCATGAAAAGATGTTCACGCTCCGCCTCGGTCAGCAGCAGCCCCTTGGCGATGCGATTGAGGACATCGGCCGAGGGTGCGCCGCCGCGGCCCTGTTCCAGCCACGTGTACCAGGTCGGGCTTATGTTGGCGCGCTGAGCAACCTCTTCCCGGCGCAACCCCGGCGTGCGTCGGCGGCCCGAAAAGCCGAAGGAAGCCGGATCGAGCCGCGTGCGCCGGTCTTTGAGGAACGCTGCCAGCGAGCCGGCGGAATTGGAGGGCATCCTGTTAGCCATTATACCATGATAAGATCACTACTTTAATAGAATAATAGACCAGCAATATTACGCAGGCAACTGTGCAGGAGATTTTGCATGCGTATCTTTCTCACCGGCGCGACCGGTTTCATCGGTTCGGCGCTGGTTCCCGAACTCATCCAGGCGGGCCACCAGGTGGTCGGCGTGACCCGCTCCGACGCCGGCGCCGAGGCGCTGGCTGCTGCTGGTGCCGAGGTGCACCGGGGGACCCTCGAAGATCCCGAGGGGCTGCGCGACGGCGCGGCCAAGGCGGAGGCTGTGATCCATACGGCGTTCGACCATGATTTCTCGCGGTTTGCCGAGAATTGCGAAAAGGACAAGCGCGTCATCGCCGCTCTCGGCGCCGCCCTAGCCGGCTCCGACCGGCCGCTGGTGATCACCTCCGGCGTCGGCATGGGCAGCCCTGGGCATGGCGAACTGGCGATTGAGGACGTCTTCAATGCCAGCCACCCCAATCCGCGCATAGCCTCCGAGCTGGCCGGCAATGCGCTTCTGGAAAACGGCATCAATCTGTCGGTGGTGCGGCTGCCGCAGGTCCACAATCCGGTCAAGCAAGGGCTTATCTCGCCGCTCATCGAGATCGCGCGTGAAAGGGGCGTCTCGGCCTATGTCGGCGAGGGCCGCAACCGCTTCTCCGCGGGCCATCTCCTCGATGCGGCGCGGCTTTACCGGCCGTGGAAAAGCGGCAACCGGGAGCACGCTATCACGCGGTCGGCGAGGAAGGCGTCGAGGTGCGGGCCATCGCCGAGGCGCTTGGAAGGGGCCTGAAATTGCCGGTCGTTTCCATCGCGCCGGAAAGAGCGGCGGAGCATTTCGGCTGGATGGCGATGTTCGCCCCCATGGACCTGCCGGCCTCCAGCGCGCTGACACAGGCACGGCTGGGCTGGCATCCGACCGGCCCGACGCTGATCGCCGATCTCGATGCCATGCGGTATTGATGCGCTGACAAAGCGGCGCCAGCCGGGCTGCATAGCGGCTAGGATTCCGGTTATGCAGGGCTGACCGCGTAGCGCAGATGGGCGAGCCCATGCGCCAAGGCCTTGCAGCTTTTCAGTGACAACTGTGTCTTGCCCGCCAGGCCGCTCTCGCCGAATTCGACGAAGGCCTGGTTTGCTGCGCGTCCATCGATCGCGGGCGCGACGAGAAGGCTCAGCTCATCGACGAGTCCGCCTGCGAGGAAGGAGCCGTTGATGCCGGCACCGCCCTCCAACAGCAACCGGCGGATGCCGAGTTCGCTTCCGAGCACCTCAAGCATCGCCGCGAGATCGATGTCCGCCGCTTCCGACACGATATAGGACACGCCGTCGGCGGCAAGCTCGGCCAAATGGCTGTCGGTAACGTCACGCCCAAGCAGCACCACGACGTGGTCGCCGCCGATGTCGGGTTTGGAAAAATGGAGCTTGCCCGAGGCATCGAGCGCCACGGCATAACTGCCCGCATCCCTTTGCGCGAAATGATAGGGCCGGTCGACCTTGCCGACATTGGCTGGTGGGTGCGCGGCGGCCTTGCTCATCTCGGCCATGGTGACGCGGCCGACGATCCAGGCGTCAGCCGCGAGATCACTGTGGATATGCTCGTAGAGGCTCGACCACTCCCCCCGGGTCCCGTCCGGACTTGTCGTGTAGCGGCTTGGATGAAGGCTGCCGTCGAGTGATGCGAGCATATGGCAGATGATTTGCGGCTTCATACGGGTCACGCCGCTTCAAGCGCCATCACTTTTTCAGCGGCCTTTGCGAGAAACCCGGATCGGGTATAGCCATGAGCTTCGGCAAAGGCATCGATCCTTTGGAGAATGTCGTCGGAAAGCGTCACGTTGATACGCACTGTTTTCCTGGTCTGGGTCTGGGCCGAGACCAGGATTGCAACACCGTCGCGATTATCGGCGTCTGCCATCACAGCCTCCAAACTGGAGGGTTCAGGAACAGCCCCGCCATCCTCGACCAACCCTTCGATGTGGAGGGCGAGGGCCTCTTCAGCCATGGACCGGGCGTCATCCAGATCCTTGCCGGCGGTAATCACGCCTGGGAAATCAGGGAAAGACACACCGAAGTCGCTGTCGGCATCCTTATGGATAAGTCCGATATACTGCTTCATGGCCGTCACCTCAGTTTCAGTCCAGATTGTTTTTCGATGCTGCGCAGGGTGCCTATTGGAATATCGCGCTTGGGATGAGGGACGGTGACCCGCCCTAGCCTGTCGCGGTGTTTGAATTGCGCATGACTGCCCCTTCGGGCAACTTCAACCCACCCATCAGCTTCCAACAGGCGGATAATGTCGGCGCTTTTCATGTGTATTTATACACATTTGATGGTGGCCTTTCAATAAGGAATATGAAGTCAGTCAACGCCAAATAGGCCGCAGGAGGCGAAGCGCCGTGTCTATTGTGCTGGGAAGCATGCCCACGATCCAAAAATCCGACAATTCCGATAATTTGCCGAACAGCGCTGTTATATCGAGGTTGCACAAATGGTTGGCCCTGGGTTAGCATCCCTGCGCAGGCGTCGGTGGGAGGCTCTTTTTACAGCGGCGGCCAGCTGGAGCGGCATGCGTTTTCGGGCGCAGGGAGGATGCTCCAACACTTTGAACCGATGCATGATCCTTCCTGAAACCGATCCCGGTTTTCGGGGTCGTGCGTTTTTGTGGAGGAGGATCCCATGAACAGACGTGAATTCCTGCTGTCGTCCGCGGCTTTCGGCGCCATGATGGTCGCCGCGCCCTCGGTGTTTGCGCAGGACAAGCTCACCATCCTTGGCTCGGTGCCCAGTCTCGGCTTTCCGTTCTTCGTGCACATGCTGAACGAGATCAAGGCGGAAGCCGCCACGCAAGGCGTCAATTTGACCGAAAGCGACGGCCAGAACTCGGCCACAAAGCAGACCGCCGACATCGAGGCCGCCCTGGTGCAGAAGGTCAACGCCATCGTCATCTCGCCGCTCGACGTCAATGCGCTGGCGCCGGCCATCGAGGAAGCGGTCAAGGCCGGCGTTCCCGTGGTGACGATCGACCGCCGTGTCGACGGCGTCGAGGGCATCCTCGCCCATGTCGGCGCCGATAACGTCAAGGGCGGCGAGGCGGAAGCCAACGCCGTGGTGGCGGCGTTCCCCAACGGCGCCAAGCTGTTCCATCTGCAGGGCCAGCCCGGCGCCGGCCCGGCGATCGACCGCAACAAGGGCGTTCACAACGTTCTCGATCCGCTGAAGGACAAGTACCAAATCGTCTTCGAGCAGACCGCCAACTTCGCCCGCGCCGAGGCGCTGTCGGTGACCGAGGCCGGCCTTGCCGCCAACGGCAAGCCGGACGCCATCGTCTGCGCCAATGACGACATGGCGCTGGGCGCCATGGAGGCTTGTGCCGCGCGCAACTTCACCGACGTCAAGATCTACGGCTTCGATGCACTGCCGGAAGCGCTGGTCGCGGTGCGTGACGGCAAGCTTGCGGGCACCGTCGAGCAGTTTCCCGGCGAGCAGTCGCGCACCGCGGTGCGCATCGCGGTGGCCTTTGCCAAGGACAAGACCGAGCCGAAGGAGAAGCTGGTGCTGCTGACGCCGATCGTCATAGGCAAGGACAATCTCGACAAGGCGGAGCGGATTGGCGAGACGAAGTAGCCAGGCGAGGCCGGCCGGACAGCACCCCCCTCTGTCCTGCCAGACATCTCCCCCGCAAGGGGGGAGATGTCTGGCAGGACAGAGGG
>NZ_RZTB01000153.1:0-1243 GCF_003997735.1 Mesorhizobium sp. M7A.F.Ca.MR.148.00.0.0
TAACCCCTCCCCACAAGGGGGAGGGGGAGGCGCCACAGCTTCCAAGGGCGGAGCAAAACCCACCTCATCGTCATCAGCAAATCCCAAAGGAATCGAAGGCGGGGAAGCGGCGGCGACCGAATCCCCCTCCCCCTTGTGGGGAGGGGCTAGGGGTGGGGGTACGGCGCCGACATCTCAAGTTGCCACGCCCGCCGGCGCACCGCGTCCCGAGGGCGAAAGACCGCTGGCTTCGCCGGCTGTTCGTCTGCGGGCAAAAGAAGCCGGCATCGATCTCAGGCAGGTTGCGGGATCCGGCCCTGCCGGCCGCATCGGCCATGAGGACATCGAAGCGTTCCTGGCGCGCGGGCCGCAGGTTGCCAGGACATCCGGCCTCGCCCGCAACGATGCGATCCAGGATATCAAGGTGGTCGGCTTGCGGCGCAAGATCGCCGAGAAGATGTCGCTGTCGAAATCGCGCATCCCGCACATCACTTATGTCGAGGAGATCGACGTCACCGCGCTGGAGGAATTGCGCGCCGCGCTCAACAAGGAGAAGCGCCCGGGTAAGGGTGGCGTGGAGAGGCCGAAGCTGACGCTGCTGCCGTTCCTGATGCGGGCCGTGGTCAAGGCGATCGCGGACCAGCCCAACCTCAATTCTCTGTTCGACGACGAGGCCGGCATCATCCACCAGCATGGCGGCATCCATATCGGTATCGCCGCGCAGACGCCGTCGGGGCTGGTGGTGCCTGTGGTCAAGCATGCCGAGGCGCGCGACATCTGGGAGTGCGGCGCAGAAGTCGTCAGGCTGGCCGAGGCGGCCAAGTCCGGCACCGCGACACGCGACGAACTGTCCGGCTCGACCATCACCATCACCTCGCTCGGCGCCATGGGCGGCGTGGCGACGACGCCGGTCATCAACCATCCGGAAGTGGCGATCATCGGCGTCAACAAGATGATGGTGCGGCCGGTGTGGGACGGCACCCAGTTCATCCCGCGCAAGATGATGAACCTGTCGTCGAGCTTCGACCATCGGGTGATCGATGGGTGGGATGCGGCGGTGTTCATCCAGCGGATCAAGACGCTGCTGGAAACGCCGGCGCTGATTTTCGTGGATTGAGGGGCGGGACAATCGAGATGCCGGCGGAACAGCGCCCCCCTCTGCCTTGGAGGACTGGTTTTCTTCTTACAATGTTGAAAATCAGCGAAAGCAGTGGAGGGCGTAATCTCCCCCCTCGAGGGGGAGATGGCCGGCAGGCCAGAGGGG
>NZ_RZTB01000153.1:1253-10573 GCF_003997735.1 Mesorhizobium sp. M7A.F.Ca.MR.148.00.0.0
CCCTCGAGGGGGGAGATTACGCGCTTCGAGGGCGGCGCGAAGGACCCAACATTATCTGCCTTCCAGCACCATTGTGAACCAGGATGCCAACATGAAAGAAATCTCCTGCAAGCTGCTGGTCATCGGCGCCGGTCCCGGTGGTTACGTCTGCGCCATCCGTGCCGGGCAGCTCGGCGTCGACACGGTGATCGTCGAGTCGGGCAAACCAGGCGGCACCTGTCTCAATGTCGGCTGTATCCCGTCCAAGGCGCTGATCCATGCGGCGGAAGAGTTCGAGAGGGTCTCACACATGGCGAGCGGCAAGAGCCCGCTTGGCATTTCGCTCACCGCACCGACGCTCGACCTGGCTAAGACGATCGCCTGGAAGGACGGCATCGTAAGCCGGCTCAACAGCGGCGTCGCCGGCCTGCTCAAGAAGGCAGGAGTCAAGACCGTGCATGGCTGGGCGAGCTTTCGCGACGGCAAGACTGTGGAGGTCGAAACCGAGACAGGAAGCCAAGTCATCCGCGCCGAGGCGATCGTCATCACCACCGGCTCGGCGCCGGTCGAACTGCCGTTCCTGCCCTTTGGCGGCCCGGTGATTTCGTCAACCGAGGCACTGGCACTCGGCGCGGTTCCACAAAAACTCGCTGTCGTCGGTGGCGGCTATATCGGGCTGGAACTCGGCATGGCCTTCGCCAAAATGGGCGCCAAAGTGACCGTGGTCGAGGCCTTGCCGCGCGTGCTGGCGCAGTATGACGCCGAACTCACGCGGCCGGTGGTCAAGCGGCTCAACGCACTCGGCGTCGAGGTGATGCTGGGTGCCAAGGCCAAGGGGCTGTCGACCAAAGGCGATGCGCTGCTGGTTGAGACGGCGGACGGCAAGAGCGCCAAGGTCGCCGCCGAAAAAATCCTGGTGACGGTCGGCCGCAAGCCGGTAACCGAAGGCTGGGGGCTCGAGCAGATCGACCTTGATATGGCTGGAAAATTCATCCGCATCGACGACCAGTGCCGCACCTCGATGCGCGGCATCTTTGCCATCGGTGACGTCACCGGTGAGCCGATGCTGGCGCACCGGGCGATGGCCCAGGGCGAGATGGTCGCCGAGATCGCCGCCGGTCACAAGCGCAACTGGGACAAGCGCTCGATACCCGCCGTCTGCTTCACCGATCCGGAACTTGTGACGGCAGGCCTGTCGCCGGAAGAGGCCAAGGCGCTCGGCGGCGAGATCAAGATCGGCATGTTCCCGTTCGCTGCCAACGGCCGGGCGATGACCAAGCTCGGCGAGGACGGTTTCGTCCGTGTCGTGGCGCGCGCGGACAACCATCTGGTGCTCGGTATCCAGGCGGTCGGGCAAGGTGTGTCGGAACTGGCGGCGGCCTTTGGCCTGGCGCTGGAGATGGGCGCGCGGCTGGAGGACATCGCCGGGACGATCCACGCGCATCCGACGCAAGGCGAGGGATTCCAGGAAGCGGCGCTGAAGGCACTGGGGCACGCGCTGCATGTTTGATTCGTGATAGTGCAAAGGCGGTGATGCTGGCGGGACACTCGCCCCCCTGGCGAAATCTAAGATGACAGCCGATCTCCCCCCTAGAGGGGGAGATGCCCGGCAGGGCAGAGGGGGGGCACTGTCCCGCCAGCCTCTCACAAGAGAGAGACGCTGATCACCCCGCCAGCCGGCTCACCATCTCGTGCTGCGCATAGGCGCGCCCGAAACGGTTGGCCAGAAACGCGTCAAGCGCGATGTCTTCCTGCTTGATGAAACCCGTCGCCGGCAGGCTGCCGTCGGCCAGCATGTCGAGCACGGCGCAGATGCCGGACGCCGTGGTGATCTGGATGGCGCTTCGCACCTGGTCGCCGATGCGCCTGGAGTAGATCTTGTTGGCGTAGGTCTCCTGCAGCAGGCGGCCGTTCTTGCGGCCGGAGACGGTGACGAAGACGATGACCACGTCCTGCAGCGTCGCCGGCAGGGCGCTCTCGAAAATGTCCTTCAGCACGTCGCGGCGGTGGCGCAGGCCGAGATCGTTGAGCAGCGCCTTCATGATCGCGGCGTGGCCGGGATAGCGGATGGTGCGGTAGTTCAGCGTGCGCACTCTGCCCTTCAGCGTCTCGGCCAGCGTGCCAAGGCCGCCGGAGGTGTTGAAGGCCTCGTAGGTGACGCCGTCGAGCGAGAACTCCTCGCGCTCTTCCAGTGGCGGCACCTCGACCAGCTCGCCTTCGACGATCGCCTCGCAGGGCTCGCAATATTCGTTGATGACGCCGTCGGTGCTCCAGGTCAGATTGTAGTTCAGCGCGTTGGAGGGATATTGCGGCAGTGCGCCGACGCGCATGCGCACGCTCTCCAGCGAATCAAACCGGCTGGCGAGATCGTTGGCGACGATCGAGATGAAGCCCGGCGCCAGGCCGCATTGCGGAATGAAGGCGTTTCTGGCCGAAACCGCCAGTTCCTTGACGCGGCGGGTCGAGACGACATCCTCGGTCAGGTCGAGATAGTGCACGCCGGCACAGGCCGCCGCTTCGGCGATGCGGGTGGTCAGATGGAAGGGAGCAGCGCTGAGCACCGCGAATTTGCCGGCGAGTGCGGCTTCAAGCGTACCGGATGCTTCGATGTCGAGCTCAAGCGTCGCAACCGTGGTCGGCACTTCGGCAGCAGCGAGCTGTGCCGCCGAGCGGTCGACGAGCGTGACCTGATAATCCCCCGTGGCGGCGAGCATCTCGGCAATGGTCGAGCCGATCTTTCCGGCGCCGACAACGACAATTTTCTTCATGACCGATCCCTCACTGATTGTGAGCCCAGATTCGCAGCTTGCCCGTCGAATGGAAGCGTGGTTTTGTTCGAAACGAAACCGTTGATTGGACAGTCTGCCGAGAAGAATCGTCGAAATGCTCAGTGACGCCGAACAGGCCCTGCTTTCCCTGCTGCGCGAGAATGCCCGCGCCTCGACCGCCGAGCTGGCGCGGCGGCTTGGCGTGTCTCGAACGACCGTGCAGAGCCGCATCGAACGGCTGGAGCAGCGCGGCATCATATCAGGCTATGGCGTGCGGCTGGCGCCGGACTACGAGCAGGGGCTGGTGCGGGCGCATGTACTGCTCACCGTGACGCCCAAGCTCGCCGACAAGGTGGTGCGCGGCCTGCGCGCCCTGACGACGGTCCGGACGCTGCATTCGGTCAGCGGCAATTTCGACATGATCGTCATCGTCGACGCACCGTCGATCCGCGACCTCGACATGCTGCTCGACCAGATCGGCGCCATGGACGGGGTCGAGCGGACCCTGTCGTCGATCATCCTGTCGACGCGGATTGATCGGTGAAGCTGCTGGTCTCCCCCCTCGAGGGGGAGATGGCCGGCAGGCCAGAGGGGGTCGGTCCGACCGGATGCGACCTCCTTGCGACAGATGGAGGCTGGCGCTTCACGCGAGGCGACCCCCTCTGTCGCCTTCGGCGACATCTCCCCCTCAAGGGGGGAGATCGGCCTCTAACCCGTCGCCAGCGGAAAACTCACCGCCACCGCAAGCCCGGGCTGCCCATCGCCCAGCGTGATCGATGCGCCATGCAGATCGGCAATCGCTCGCACAAGGCTGAGACCCAGCCCGCTGCCCGGCGTCGACCGGCTATGGTCCAGCCGATAAAGCCGCTGAAACACTTTTTCATGTTCGTCGGCGGGAATGCCGGGACCGTTGTCGGCGACGCCGGCAACGACGCGTTCGTCCTGGCGCGCCGCCGACAGCTTTATCGTCGTGCCCGATGGACAATGGCGCAGCGCGTTCTCGACCAGATTGGCGAACATCTGCGTCAACAGCTCGCGATCGCCATGGATCCGGTCCGTCGTTTCCTGTGGTTGCGCCAACGACAGCGACTTTCCGTCGTCCTCGGCAACATCGGCATAGATCTCGGCGATGGTTTGCAGCACCTCGCCCAGATCGACATCGGTGAACCGCGCCCGGCGGGCGCCGGCTTCGATCTGCGCGATGCGCAGCAGGGCATCGAAGGTCTCGTTGATCTGCAGGCTCTCGGCATGCGCGTCGGCCAGTTCGCGGGCGACCTTTTGACCTGACAGGTTCTTTTCGGACGCGGTGTCGAGGATCATCTGCAGCCGGTTGAGCGGCGTCTTCAGGTCGTGGGCGATGTTGGCGCTGACCTGTTTCATGCCTTCGACCAGTGCCGACAGGCGGTCGAGCGCGGCATTGACCTGGCTGGAGACGATGTCGATGTCGTCGCCCTTGCCGGTCAGCGGAATGCGGGTGTCCAGCCGTCCGTGCGAGACATCCACCATGGTGGCGGCGATGCCGTCGAGACGGCGCTGGACCCGCGAGGCCAGCAGGGCGCCGCCGGCGACCGCCAGCCCGGTGATGATCAGGGTTCCCCAGCCAAAGCTCATCAGCAAGATCCTCTCCAGCTCCTCCGTCTCGGAAAGGCTGAAGGCGACGGTCAGGGTGTTGCCGCCGACGGGGCCGGAATAGGCGCGGTACTCGGCGCCGGGCGGCACGCCGGGCATTTCGGTGTCGAACATCGAGAAGCCGTCGGGAAGCCCTGCCGCGGTGAAGTTGCCGGCCAGGCGATTGCCCGTCGCGTCGGTCAGCGAAAACAGCTGCTCCTTCCTAGGGCTGCGCAGGGAGTGGCTGCCGACGGTCTCGACCAGCTCCTTGAGATCGTTCTCGGCATAGGTCGCGGCGACGACCGCGTAAGTCTCCTTGATGGTGTCGTCGAGCCGCTCGGCAAGATCGGCGCTCATCATCTGGTAGACAATGGCGCCAGATAGGACGAAGGCCAGCACGAACAGGAAGGCGAAGGTCAGGGCCAGCCGGAACGGCGTGCTGCGCAGCAGGCGGGACCATGTTCCGGTCATGACGGCGCGTGCAGGCTGTAGCCGGTGTTGCGGACGGTGTGGATGAGCTGGGTTTCGAAGGGCTTGTCTACCTTGGCCCGCAGCCGGCTGATATGGGTCTCGACGACGCTGGTCCTGGGATCGAAATGAAAATCCCAGACGCGCTCCAGAAGCATGGTGCGGGTGATGACGCGGCCTTCGCCGCGCATCAGCACTTCCAGCAGGCTGAATTCCCTGGGCTGCAGGTCGATCGGCTGGCCCCGCCTCGTGACCCGCCGCATGATCAGGTCCATTTCGAGGTCGGCGACCCGCAGGACGGTTTTCTGCTCCTGCGCCGCCGGCCGCCGGCCAAGCGCGTTGATGCGGGCGAGAAGTTCGGAAAAGGCGAAGGGCTTGACCAGATAGTCGTCGCCGCCGGCCTCCAGCCCCTCGACGCGATCGTCGATGCCGCCGACGGAGGTGAGAAAGATCGCCGGCGTCCGTACGCCCGCGGCGCGCACCGCCTTGATCATCGACAGGCCGTCGAGGCCGGGGATCATCCGGTCGGCGACGATCACGTCGTAATTGCCCCGGGTCGCCGCGAACAGCGCGTCATGTCCGTTGCGAAGCAGGTCGCAGACATGGCCGGCCTCGGTCAGTCCCCTGACGATATAGTCGGCCGTCCTGTGGTCGTCCTCGACGAGAAGCAGTCGCATGAAAGGTCCGGTCCTTTGCCGAGGTGGAGAGGCTATCACCGGCACGGGCTTGTTCCTAGGATGTCACGAAGGCGCAGGCATTCGGAGCGGCTTCTCCCAACTTCGTCATCGTCGGGTCCGCGCTGCGTCGCTACGCTCCTTGCTCCGCGCGCGGATGACGAGGCCAAGGCTTCAGTCCAGGTCCAGCAACAGTTCGTCCGCCTCGTCGGTTGCCTCCTTCAGGGTCATGTGCAGGACGAGGGCAATGATACAGCCAAGGAAGAGCAGGCTGGTGAAGATGGTGCCGAGACCCAGGCCGCCGTGCCTGGCCGACCGCGACAGCAGGTCGCCGAACGAAGCGCCAAGCGGCCGCGTCAGGATATAGGCGAGCCAGAAGGCCAGGATGCCGTCGAGATGCAGCAGCCAGTAGGCGAGCGCTATCAGCGCGATGGCACCGCCGAACAGCAGCCCCGTCGTGAGGTAGCCCATGTCGAAGCTTTCGGCGACGAGGTCGCCGGCGGCGGTGCCGAGCGCGAAGGTCAAGAGGATCGCCAGCCAGTAGAAGATCTCGCGCCTGGTGGTGAAGATGGTGTGGATCGACAGCGTCCTTTCGCTGGCGTACCAGACCGCGAATGTCGCGGCGAGCGCGACCGAGAAGGCGATGGTTGCCGTCTGCAGGCGCACGCCGAAACTGTCGACGAGGCTGTCCGTCACCAGCGTGCCGACGATGCTGATCAGCACCACCGCCGGCCAATAAGCCCACGGCACATAGCATTTCCGCGTAAACTGCAGGACAAGGGCCGCGATCAGGATGCCGGTCATGATCAGCGAGGTGGCGGTCAGCCCGAGCCCGATTGTGTCGGCAAGATAATCCGCCGCGGTCTCGCCCGTGGTGACCGCCATCAGCTTGACCAGCCAGAAGTCGAGGGTGACGTCGGGAACCCTGTTATGGCTCGGTGCGGCGGGTTGTTGCCTGTTGGGCGCGAGCATGGCTGAAGTCCAGAGGTCGACGGTTGCGGCGGGGCGGTTGCGATCCGCCCCGCGCATCGTGAACAAACGAGTTCACACCGGCCTGTCCGGCGGCATACAAATTCGTAAGAATGGGCGCAAAAGGCATTGCCAATGTCTGGCGATGCGTTTGATGGAATGCGGCGCCTTGCATCCGCCATCGCTGTTCAACGGCTCGCTGATGGCGGCCGCGGTGCCGGGCCGCACGTTCGGCCCGACCCATCCTGCGCTCTGGTGATCGGTGGTTCTAGCTGCCGAGCTGATGCGGCATGTAGCCGACGAAGCCTGATATCTTCCAGCTGCCGCCGACCTTGCTGCAGAAATACAGCGTCTGCCATTTCAAGCGGTCGACGCTGCCGTCCGCCTTGGCAACCGAGCCGTCGAATTTCTTGTGCAGCACGGCGCGGTCGCCGTCGACATCGATGTCGCGCATGTTGGTGACGCGAAACAGCGCCTCGCGCAGCGGCTCGGCGAATTTGGTCGCCGCCGTCTCCCTGGCCTGGCGCAGCCATTCGTCGCGGTAGATGTCCAGCCTTGGAAACTGCAGCCGCCAGGCATCGGCATTGCTGAGGAAATGCGCGTGCATGCCGAAGAAGCTCTCGGCGACGAAATCATCCTCGACCATGGCCCAGTCCTGGCCGATGAAAGCGTCGATGTCGCGCCGCACCAGCATTTCCCAGAGCGCGTGGCGATCGGCATCGCCTGATGGAAACGGGTTCTTGTCGTAAGTCATCGCTGGGTGTCTCCGCTCTGGCAAATGCGTCTGTACGTTGCGGCTTCCAAGCCGCCCGTCAGCGCGTACGATGCAAGCGCTCTTGTAATAAAGCAACACGGATTTCGAAGAATGTTGCTTTCCAACAAAGCCCTATGAGGATCGCCCCGATCGGCGTAAATGTCGATCGAAGCGGGCGCTGCCATGGCACCCCGTCCTGTCATCAGAGGAGGCTTGTCCCTTGCCGAAACAGTGTTTTGGAACATCGCATGTGCCGTTGTCGCCCGCCGTGCGGGCCGGCGATCTCGTCTATGTCTCGGGCCAGGTTCCCGTCGGCAGCGACGGCATCGTGGTCAAGGGCGGCATATCGGAACAGACCGAGCAGGTGCTCGCCAATATCAAGGCCGCGCTGGCGCTGGCCGGCTGCACCATGGACGATGTGGTGAAGACCACGGTCTGGCTGGAAGATGCGCGCGATTTCGGCGCCTTCAACGCGGTCTATGCCCGGCATTTCCCCAAAAACCCGCCGGCCCGCACCACGGTCGAATCGCGGCTGATGATCGATATCAAGATCGAGGTCGAGGCGGTCGCTTACCGGCCTCTGTAGGCAAAGCAACGAAGCGGAGGTGACCGCAATGCAATTCGACCTCCTGCTGAAGGGCGGACGGCTGATCGATCCGGCCGCTGGCCTCGACGCGCCGCGCGATGTCGCCATCGCCAATGGCCGCGTTGCCGCAGTCGATGCCGATATACCGGCGGACAGCGCAGCGCAGATCGTCGATGCCGGCGGCTGCATCGTCACGCCGGGCCTGGTCGACCTGCACAGCCACGTCTATTGGGGCGGCACGTCGCTTGGCGTCGATGCCGACCGGCTGGCCGCCAAGAGCGGCACCACCACCTTCATCGATGCGGGCAGTGCGGGCGCCGGCAATTTCCTCGGCTTCCGCCGCCATGTCATGGAGCGCTCGAAGGTCCGCATCCTGGCCTATGTCAACATTTCCTTTGCCGGCATTTTCGGCTTCTCGCAGACGGTGTCGGTCGGCGAGTGCAGCGACCTCAGGCTCTGCGAACCGCGCGAGGTGGTCGCAGCCGCGCGCGAGCACCGCGATGTCGTGGTCGGCGTAAAAGTCCGCTCCGGCAAGCATGCCGGCGGCACCAGCGGCATCGCGCCGGTGGATCTGGCGCTGGAGGCCGCCGACCAGGCCGGCCTGCCGCTGATGGCGCATATAGACGAGCCGCCGCCCGGCCGCTCGGAAGTGCTGCCGCGCCTGCGCAAGGGCGACATTCTCACCCACTGCTTCCGGCCGTTTCCCAATGCGCCGGTATTTGCTTCCGGCGCGGTGCGGCCGGACATGCGGCTGGCACGCGAGCGCGGCGTCATCTTCGACATCGGCCACGGCATGGGCTCGTTCGATTTCGCCGTTGCCCGTGCCATGCTCGAGGAAGGGCTGGCGCCCGACGTGATCTCGAGCGACGTGCATCTCTACTGCGTCGACGGGCCGGCCTTCGACATACTGGTCTGCATGTCGAAGCTGCTGGCGCTCGGCATGCCGCTGATCGAGGTCCTGCGCGCCGCCACGCAAGCGCCGGCGCGGGCGATCGCCAGGCCTAACCTGGGCACGCTGGCGGTCGGCACCGTCGGCGATGTTGCCGTGCTCCGGCAGCGCCCGGGCCGCTTCACCTTCGTCGATGCGGTCGGCGCGTCATTGGTCGCCGACCAGAGGCTGGTGTCGGAAGGCATCGTTATTGGCGGCACCTGGTGGCCGAACGAGGCGGGTGATCACAACGAGACCGAGCGTTTCGTGGCGCAGGCGTCGCATACGCATGTCGAGGTGGCGGCGAGGCACTTCGGGCACCGGCACGATTAGCTGATCTCCCCCCTTGAGGGAATGGCCGGCAGGCCAGAGGGGGTCGGTTCGACTGGATGCGACCTCCTTGCGGCAGATGGAGGCTGGCGCTCTACGCGCGGCGACCCCCTCTGTCGCCTTCGGCGACATCTCCCCCTCGAGGGGGGAGATTACGCTTCGCGCTTTCCCCAATCACCTTATCTGCCGGCAAACCCGACCCAACCTTCTCTCTAATTGCGCATCCTCGCCCAACATCGACAAGAAATTTCGCCGA
>NZ_RZTB01000154.1:0-2405 GCF_003997735.1 Mesorhizobium sp. M7A.F.Ca.MR.148.00.0.0
GATATATTCAGAGGAATCTCGATGTACCCTTGATAAGCGAAGACCAATGGGCGCCTGCCGCTGACAGAATTGTACCAATTAAACATAATTCAGACGTCTATCAGCAGGTAATTGAGGCAGCCGAGGAATTGAAGGCAACCTTGGTTGGCACCAATCTTCTTGACCCCGAAACGTCCGAGCGAGTTGAAAGTGAGATATCCGCCGGCCAAACACTATTAAAAAGTCGCACTGTGAGATTAGCTGCCTTAACTGCACTTTTCGTTCCGACGTTACGGTGGCTGGCCGATGCCTTCGCCGGCACAGCAGTCGGGATGGCAGCCCAGAGTTTATTTGAGCACTTAATAGCGTTGATACCAAGCCTCGTCTGAGGTGGAATCAATGCACAATGGACAAACTTCGTCAGTGGTCGGGGCGGCGATCTTGCCCCTCATCGCCCCGGCTGGTGACTATGAAGCCCCGCGCAGACAGGCGTATCGCCAAATCAGTAGGTAGGACTCTATTCCTTTTTCCTAATTTTTGCAACTGGTCCGCTGGCAACAACCTTGCCGCCGAACATGTCCAATAGAACGCGGACGCTGTTGACGCTGCGCGCTTTCACCATCTCAGCGTCCGCACCAGCAAAAGCACCGTCCAAGACCATCACGCCTTCTCCGGCTTTGATCCGCAGACCGTGGTCGCGCATCTTGTCGAACACACCTTTTTCCTCTGCGTCGCGGATCGCCTTGATATCGTCTCCTGGGATCGGCACCGGCTTCCCCTCGATGTCGCAGAGCACACCATTTCGGACTAGGCCGTCGCAACTGTTCAGGGCGCCCCACTTCACGTCGTGGGCGGGCGTGAAGATGTAGCCGAGGAACAACGGGAAGTTCTTCACCAGCCAAGCCTTGGTCCGATGGTGCCGGTACTCGTGCCGATATTGCGGCATGTAGACCGGGATCCCGAGACGCTGCATTTCCGTCATGGCGCGGTATTCCCCGCCAGGCTTGGTCTGGACAGCGAGCCAGGCTGGCTGCTTGCCACCCGAAACGATTTTCGTTTGTGCGTTCAACTGCTTTCCTTCCAAGGTTCGCGCCGCATCGGATCGACTCCGACGCGGCGCAGAATTTCACGCCACCAGGCGCATCACTTGTCGCTTCTTCTTCGTCTTCCGAAACCAGATTGATCCGAGCGCCTTCCATTCCGAGGTGCGCAAAGTCTTCGCCATCAGCTTGGCTTCGTCTTCGGCCGACAGGTACAAATCGCCTATCGTTTTCGACAGCTCTTCGGGATCGAGTTTTATCGACATCTCGCTGTCGGTCATGATGTACTCGGCAGCCCTGATATGGTTTGCCGTGATAGGTGCCAAATGAGCGTTGGCCAGCACCTCAAGGATGACCCGCGCTCCTAGCGGTTCACGTCGTGAGACGAGCCCCCTGATGGCCGAAATCGCGATGGTGTCACCGGGTTGATATTTTCCGGTCTTGGGCAAGCTTTTCAAGACTTTGACCCCAGCACGCTGACAGGTGCGGTCAATATCGACAGCTTCATCATGGCCAGCCAGAACCGCCGAATGGTGTAGTTGCAGCGCGGTGACCCCCAACCGTTGAGTATTCTGCCCGACGAACGCGGATGCTTGTGACTGCGTATCCGGTGCGTCGACGATCATGATGGGGATAAGGTCGATGTGCGGGTTGCTGGCGGCGGCGATTGCCGTGTGCTGCCCGTCCAGAACTTTGAGAATGGTTTGACCTTCGTGGTCCGCATAGGCGCAAATCGGTGGTTTGAATTTCGTCCAGCAGAAGTTCTGAATGACCTTCCGAATCTGCTTGCGACCCCGATCACCGATCTGGCGTTGATAGTGGTGATCAACGTAGAGCGTTGCCGGATCGACACGCTCGCAAATTGGCTCTCCTGTAGTCGGAATCCGTGGGGTGATATCGGCGGCATTAATTGCAGCAATGCGATTGAGCAGTTCCACTGAAGGTTTCCTGTTACGCGGCTCAACCTGAGCGGGGACGCCTCGACATGAGTGCGCGGCAGTTTGGTTGCAGCCCACGCTCTGGACCACGACCAAGCCGGGACGGCTTTCCCCGACATTCCCGGTCTCTGCCCACCGGTTGCCGAGAGCTTGGTGAACAAATGCTTGCGTGGCACTCAATTTTGCCTTCCTTCGCTCGCCGCCAGATACTCGGCGGGATCGATGTGGCGAACGGGTGAGGCCGCACCGAACGTCCCAAGCTGCGAATCCCGATACTGGCGCGTTCCGTTTGGATCGAACTTTGCCGCCGCGATGGTGCGGACCCATGTCGGGGCCTGGGCGGCATTGATCTGCATCCGCTTGGCCTTCCGATTTTTCGTCTTCCGGTTCTTGGCGGCCCGCTTATGCTGGCGTGTCCGCTTAGGTGCGATCGGCGCCGGGCCACGCG